>JBEAXD010000273.1:0-8517 GCA_041159995.1 Actinomycetota bacterium
TCGTTCACGTCGCCCGGCACGGTGCCGAAGCTATCCGTGCGCACCGTCGGGCCGGCGGACGCGCGGCCGACCGCGGACACCGCCGACCGGGTGATCCGATCCGGCGCCGAACCCGCGCCGCACGGCGCAACCTGCCGTGCGCGCGGACTGCGCAGCGGCCATGATGGCGTTTGACAATCAGGGTGCGCTTCCCTAGGTTCGGGCGCTTCCGGGGCCGGTTCGGGCCCGCGGGAGCACTCGGCGCACGGGGACGTGCGCCGCAGATCGGGGCGCCGCCCCGACCATGACCACACGGGGGGAATCGTGCGGAAGGTCCGAGTCACGCGCCGTCGGGGCGCACTCACCAGCGCCATCACCGCAGTCGCGCTCGTCGCCGGGACGGTGGGGGCCGGGGGTGTCGCGAACGCGGCGTCCACCCGATCCGCCGCGTCCGCGGGCAAGGCCGGCGGCGGCGGGGTCATCACCTACGGCGTCGAGGGCAAGACCACCCAGTTCTGCCCGTACAAGACCCAGGCTGCGATCTCCGGCATCATGATCATGCAGTCGATGTACGACACCATCGCGTACCCGACGAGCAAGGGCACGGTCGTCCCGTACCTCGCCAAGTCCATCACCCCGAACGCCGACTACACCGAGTGGACCATCGGTCTGCGCGACGGCGTCAAGTTCCACGACGGCACCCCGCTCGACGCGGCCGCCCTCAAGCTCAACATGGACAAGTGGAAGGAGGGCATCCTCCTCCAGTTCGTGTTCTCGAACATGGGCGCCGTCGACGTGGTCGACCCGTTGACCGTCAAGGTCACCATGAAGAAGCCGTGGGTCGCGTTCCCGTGGTACCTCTGGACCACCGGCCGTACCGGTATCGCCGCACCGGCCCAGATCAACGGCAACTGCGACACGGACCTCATCGGTACCGGTCCGTTCCAGAAGAAGTCGTTCGACCCCTCGACCGGTGACGTCTCCGTGGTCCGCAACAAGGGCTACTGGCGCAAGGGCTTCCCGAAGGCCGACGGCATCAACTGGAAGGTCCAGGGCGACTCGGTCCAGCGCCTCAACGGACTCCAGGGCGGCCAGTTCGACCTGATCCACACGAGCGGCGGCAAGGACCTCAAGACGGCCAAGTCCTTCTCGGGCGTCACCGTCACCGCAGAGCCGGCGGGTTACCGCGAGCTCAGCCAGATGCTCGTGAACGTCACCCGTCCGCCGTTCGACGACCTGAACGCCCGCAAGGCCATCGCACTCAGCCAGAACCGTGCCGCCCTGCTCGCGATCAGCAACCCGGGCGGAACGCTGGCCAACCAGGTCGTCGACTCGAAGGTGCTCGGGTACCAGAAGAACCCGGGCTTCCCGTCCAAGCAGGATCTGGCCAAGGCCAAGAAGCTCGTGAAGGCCTACAAGGCCACCCACGGCGGCAAGTTCGAGTTCAGCCTGCAGTCGACCTTCGACTCCAGCACCCAGGCCCTCGCCGCTGAGGTGAAGCGTCAGGCGGCACAGGTCGGCATCAAGGTGAACCTGCCCCAGCCGGTCGACCAGGCCCAGATCATCAGCCAGGCGATCGGCGGTCAGGTCGACTCCTTCCTGTGGCGGAACTACCCCGGCGCGGATCCCGACACCCTCTACGTCTGGTTCCACTCGGGCTCGCCGGTGAACTTCTCGAAGATCAACGACCCGGTCATCGACAACGCCCTCGACGAGGGACGCTCGGAACTCGACCCGGCGGCCCGCAAGGCCGACTACCAGACCTTCGTCAAGCAGATGTCGTCGCAGGTGTACGTGTACTTCTCCTGGTACACGGACTGGTTCGTCGCTTCGAAGCGAGTCAACGGCGTCCTCGGCCCGAACCTGCCGAACGCCTCCGGGGGCCTCGGCAAGGACAAGCCGGCCGTCGTGCTCGCCGGCTTCCACTCCCTCCTCGGGCTGACGAAGAAGAAGTAAGCACCATCAGGACGACGGGATCACTGGGACGAGTCGGAACGCGGACGAAGGGCTGATTGCGTGCTGCGCACATTCACCCTGAAGTTCCTCCGGCTCGTCCTGGTGGTCATCGTCGTCACCTTCATCACCTTCCTGCTCACGAAGTTGCAGCCCGGTGATCCGGTCTCGAAGATCATCCCGTTCGGCACCGAGCAGCAGAAGGCCGAGCTGCGGGCCGACCTCGGTCTCGACAAGCCGATGCTCCAGCAGTACGGCATCTGGCTGAAGAACTTCGCCACCGGGAACTTCGGCAAGTACTACGACTCGCAGCAGTCCGTGAACACGGTGCTGAAGCAGTCCCTGCCGGTCTCGCTGGAACTCATGATCTACGCCCAGATCCTGGCCCTGGCGGTGGCCATCCCGCTCGGGGTCACGACCGCCTACCGGGCGGGATCCCGCTACGACCGCAGTGCGAACGCCACGATGTTCGCGCTGCTCGCGCTCCCCAACTTCGTCCTCGCGCTCATGCTCGCCATCTACGTGGGCGCGAAGTGGCAACTCCTCCCGACGCAGTCGAACGTCATCCCGTTCCCGCTCAACCCACTCGACAACTGGCGCTACATGCTCATGCCCGTCGTCGCGCTCACGGTCGGTCAGATCGCGGTGTACATGCGGCTCCTGCGCTCCGACATGATCGCGACGCTGCAGGAGGACTTCATCACGACGGCCAAGGCGAAGGGCATCCCGACCCGTCGGATCCTGTGGCGCCACGCGTTGCGACCCTCGAGCCTCACGCTGCTGACCGTGGCGGGCCTCAACGTCGGGGCGCTCATCGGCGGCGCCCTCGTGGTCGAGAACGTCTTCGGCGTGCCCGGCCTCGGCAAGCGCATCACCGAGGCGATCCTCGCCAAGCAGTACCCGGCACTGCAGTCCTACGTGGCGATCGTCGCGATCCTGTACGTCGTGATCAACTTCATCATCGACATCCTCTACTCCGTCCTCGACCCCCGGATCCGGAATGCCCGAGCAGTCGCCTGACGAGGTGCGCCCCGACATGCTCCCCGATCACGGCGAGGAGCTCATCCAGACGCTCGCCGCCGACGAGCGCCTCCACGACGTGCCCACCGACGCGGCCACGCAGCACTTCGCCGCGGTCCAGGCCGGGTCGGTCAAGGTCAAGCGCAAGGGCTTCACCGTCGGCGCGTGGCTCGCGATGATCTGGCTGGCCCTGCTCATCGCCGCGGCGGTGCTGGCACCGGTGCTGCCCATCCCGGACCCGATCAACGACGCCGACCCGACCAAGGCCGCGCAGGGTCCATCGTGGAGCCACATCTTCGGCCTCGACGGCAACGGCCGCGACGTGTTCGCCCGGGTGATCTGGGGCGCTCGCAACAGCCTCTTCATCGCGTTCGTCGCCGTGCTCTCGGGGTTCGTGCTCGGCGGCATCCTCGGGCTCGTCGCGGGCTACTTCAAGGGACGCATCGGCGGAGCGCTCGGCGCTCTCACCGACATCCTCCTCGCCTTCCCGCAGCTCGTGCTCGCCCTCGCCGTCGTGTCGTTCCTCGGCCGCACGGTCCCGAACGTCACGCTCGCCCTCGGGATCGTGTCGATCCCGATCCTCTCCCGCATCACCCGGGCCTCGACCCTCACCTGGTCCGAGCGGGAGTTCGTCACCGCGGCACGCGCCCAGGGCGCCGGGCACGTCAGGACCATGGTGCGCGAGGTCCTGCCCAACGTGCTCCCGGCGATGATCTCCATCGCCCTGCTCGGCATCGCCGTGGCGATCGTCGCCGAGGCGAGCCTCTCGATCATCGGCGCCGGCGTGAAGCCCGACGTCACCACCTGGGGCAACGTGATCTTCGCCGGGCAGTCCTTCATCCGTGAGGCACCGTCGATGGTGCTGCTCCCCTCGCTCGTCATCTTCTTCACGGTGTTCTCCCTGAACTACCTCGGTGATGTCGTGCGGGCCCGCTTCGATGTCCGTGAGAGTGCGCTGTGACCGGCATGGAGACGAACGAGCCCCTCCTCGTCGTCGAGGATCTGCGCACGCACTTCGACACCGAACGCGGCCTCGTGCGGGCGGTCGACGGGGTCACGTTCACCCTCGAGCGCGGTCGCACGCTCGGTGTGGTCGGCGAGTCCGGCTCGGGCAAGACGGTGCTCTCGCGTTCGATCATGGGACTGCTCCCCAAGAGTGGGGTGCAGCGCTCGGGTTCGGTGCGCTTCGAGGGCGTCGAACTGCTCGGTGCCGACGCCGGGGTCATGGCGGACTACTGGGGCGACCAGATGGCCATGGTGTTCCAGGACCCGATGACCTCCCTCAACCCGGTCATGCGCATCGGGAACCAGATCACCGAGGGACTGCGCCAGCACCTCGACATCTCGAAGGACTACGCCCGCGAGACCGCGCTCACGCTGCTGTCCTCGGTCGGCATCCCGGAGCCCGAGCGTCGTCTCAAGCAGTACCCCCACGAGATGTCGGGCGGCATGCGCCAGCGGGTGATGATCGCCATCGCCATCGCGTGCGGTCCGAAGCTGCTGTTCGCGGACGAACCGACCACGGCGCTCGATGTGACCGTCCAGGCCCAGATCCTCGATCTGCTCCAGGCCCAGCAGCGCGAGCGGTACATGGCGATGATCCTCGTGACCCACGATCTCGGCGTCGTCGCCGGTCGGGCCGACGAGATCGCAGTGATGTACGCCGGACGCATCGTCGAGAAGGCGCCGACCAAGGTGCTCTTCGCCGAGATGCGTCACCCGTACACCGAGGCACTCCTCGCATCGATCCCGAAGATCGCCGACCCGTCGCACACCCGCCTGCAGACCATCGGTGGTCGGCCGCCGAACCTCATCTCGCCGCCGGTCGGCTGCAAGTTCAGCCCGCGGTGCGCGTACGCACAGGACCGGTGCCACACCGAGGATCCGCCGCTGACCGAGCCCGACGAGCACGGGCACCAGTTCCGTTGCTGGTACCCGGTCGAGATCTCGAAGAAGCCGGAGGTGGCCTGATGGCCGGCACGGGCAAGGCCCACCTCTCCCCCGACGGCGCCCTCCTGCGCGTGGAGGACCTGGTCGTCGAGTTCCCGGTCGGACGCACCGGCCTCAAGGTCAGCGCCGTCGCCGGCATCAGCATCGACGTGCGCGAGGGCGAGACCCTCGGTCTCGTCGGCGAGTCGGGCTGCGGCAAGTCGACCCTCGGCAAGGCGATCATGCAGATCAACCGGGCGACCTCGGGGTCCGTCCGATTCGGCGACACCGACCTGACCCGCCTCAAGGGCGAGGAACTCCGGCGCACGCGCCCGCGCCTCCAGATGATCTTCCAGGACCCGATCTCGTCGCTGAACCCGCGCCGTCGGGTCGCCAAGATCGTGCGCGAGGGGCTCGACATCTGGAAGGTCGGCGACGAGGCGGACCGCGACGCCAAGGTGCGCGAGGTGCTCGAGATCGTCGGCATCGATCCGGAGATCGCCGGCCCCCGTCGACCGCACGAGTTCTCCGGTGGCCAGTGCCAGCGCATCTCGATCGCACGGGCCGTGGCCACCGAACCGTCCGTCATCATCTGCGACGAACCGGTCTCGGCGCTCGACGTGTCGGTGCAGGCCTCGATCCTGAACCTGCTCGAGGACATGAAGGCCCGGTACGGGCTCACCCTCGTGTTCATCGCCCACGACCTCGCCGTGGTCAAGAACATCTCGGATCGCGTCGCGGTCATGTACCTCGGCAAGCTCTGCGAGGTCGCAGCACCCGACGAGCTCTACGCCACGCCGACCCACCCGTACACCGCCGCGCTGCTGAGCGCGATCCCGGTGCCCGACCCCACGGTCGACCCGGCCTCCCGCGGCGGCGTCGGCGGCGAGATCCCCTCGCCCCTCGCCCCTCCCTCGGGGTGCCGATTCCGCACCCGGTGCCCGTTCGCCACCGAGGAGTGCGCGAGCACCGAGCCGGAGATGCGCGAGATCCGGCCCGGCCACTTCGTGGCCTGCCACCACCCGCTCGAGCCGGGTCAGTCGCTCCCCGCCATCCCCGCCTGATCCCGGGGACTCACCGCCCCCCGGGCCCAGGACGGCCCGTCGGCGCTCACCGAACCCGGTCCGCAGCGCGATCCATCACCCGGTCGAGCACGGGCCGCAGCAGGCCGGCGACGCGGGCGAGGAGCGCGGACTGCACGTCCGCCGTGATGACCACCCGGGACCGCTCGATCCCGGCGACGATCGACGCGGCGACCTCCTCGGCCGACCGCAACCGGATCCCGGCCGAGATCGCCGCGGTCTCCGGCGGCTTGAGGGCGTTCTCGGCCGCGAACCCCGGCGTGTCGGTATCGGGTGGGTACGCGCACAGCACGTGCACCCCGTGCGGGCGCATCTCGGCCCGGAGTGCATCGAGCAGACCCCGCACCGCGAACTTCGTCGCCCCGTAGGCGGTGTACCCGAACACCCCGATGAGACCGGCGTCCGAGGAGATCCCGACCACGGTGCCGCGCCGCCGCTCGACCATCGACGGCAGCACGGACCGGATGGCGTGGAGCGTGCCGAAGTAGTCGAGTTCCATCTGGGCGCGGAACACGGCGTCGTCGAGTTCGAGGAAGTATCCGGGATGGGCCGCACCCGCGCTCGTGACGAGCACATCGCACGGACCGTGCACCGCGACGAGCGCATCGATCGCCGCCGCGAGCGCCCTCGGATCGGTGACATCGGCCGGAGCCCAGGCCGCCCCCGGGACCCGGGCGGCGGCGACGGCGAGGCGACCGGGGTCCCGGGCGATGAGTGAGACCCGGGCCCCCCGAGCGGCGAGGCGTTCGGCCACCGCGAGGCCGATGCCGGCGGAGCCACCGGTGACGATGGCGTGGGCGCCCGTGAGATCGACGCGCGCTCGCCTCACTTCGGGCCGATCATCTCCTCGGGCCGGAGGTGGCGATCGAACTCCTCGGGCGTGAGCAACCCGAGCGCGACCGCGGCCTCCTTGAGGTTCGTGCCCTCGTGGTGGGCCTTCTTGGCGATCTTGGCCGCGTTGTCGTAGCCGATCACCGGGTTGAGCGCCGTGACCAGCATGAGGGACTCGGCGACGTAGCGCGCGATCTGCTCCCGGTTCGGCACGATGCCCACGACGCAGAACTCACGGAAGCCCGCACATGCATCGGTGAGCAGGTCGACGGAGTGCAGGAAGTTGAAGATCATCACGGGCTTGAACACGTTGAGCTCGAAGTTGCCCATCGAACCGGCCGTGCTCACCGCGACGTCGTTGGCGAGCACCTGCACGCAGACCATGGTCATCGCCTCGGACTGGGTCGGATTGACCTTCCCCGGCATGATCGAGGACCCGGGCTCGTTCTCCGGGAGCATGAGCTCGCCGATACCGGCCCGCGGGCCCGAGCCCAGCCACCGCACGTCGTTCGCGATCTTCATGAGCGACACGGCGAGGGTCTTGATCGCACCGTGGGCGAACACGAGGTCGTCGTGTGCGGCGAGGGCCGCGAACTTGTTCTCGGCCGAGGTGAACGGCAGACCGGTCAGCCGGGCGATCTCGGCTGCGGCCCGGTCGGCGAACTCCGGGTGGGTGTTGATGCCGGTCCCCACCGCGGTCCCGCCGATGGCGAGCGACAGGAGACCCGGGAGCACCGCCTCGATGCGCTCGAGGTCGGCGTCGAGCTGCGCCACGTACCCGCTGAACTCCTGGCCGAGGGTCATCGGCACCGCGTCCTGGAGGTGGGTCCGCCCGATCTTCACGATGTCGGCGAACTCCGCCGACTTCGCGGCGAGCGCGTCACGCAGCGCCCGGACCGACGGGACGAGGCGGGCGTGGACCTCCTGGTAGGCGGCGATGTTCATCGCGGTCGGGAAGGTGTCGTTCGATGACTGGGACATGTTGACGTCGTCGTTCGGATGCACCGGGTCCTTGGAGCCCAGCTCGCCGCCCGCCATCTCGATGGCTCGGTTGGAGATCACCTCGTTGACGTTCATGTTCGTCTGGGTGCCCGAACCGGTCTGCCAGACGTACAGCGGGAAGTGGTCGTCGAGCGTCCCGGCGATCACCTCGTCCGCGGCCGCGGTGATGAGGTCGGCCTTCTCGGGCGTCATCTTCCCGAGATCGCGGTTCACCGTCGCCGCGGCCCGCTTCAGCACCGCCATCGATCGGATGACCGCCCGCGGCATGTGGTCGTCGGCGATCGAGAAGTGGTGGAGCGATCGCTCGGTCTGCGCACCCCAGTACCGGTCGGACGCGACCTCGATGGGTCCCATCGAGTCGGTCTCGGTCCGGGTCGACGTCGTCGGGTGCTCGGCCATGGGGTCCTCCCGGCGACGCCCGCCGGCGCCGCGCTCGTGTCACGTGTCGGCACCGGCCGCTCGGCCGGGCGGGCCCGGCGCGCGTCGGGCGCGGCGATGGTACCGACCCCTCCCCGACCGTCCGGCACCCGAGGGCCCCTAGGATGCGGCCCTCGCCGGATCCGGGACGGGGGGCAGGTGGGCGCGACGCGGGTGTACGAGATCGCCGACGGCTACGTGGCCGCGTTCGCCGCCCTCGACCCGACCACCGCCTCCGCCGTCGGCATCGACGACCACGGCACCCGGCTCACCGACCACTCCCCCGAGGCCATCGGCACCCGCG
>JBEAXD010000280.1:0-6691 GCA_041159995.1 Actinomycetota bacterium
ACCTCGAGGCCGTGGTCGAGGCGTTCAAGGCCGGTACGTCGCCGCTCCCGTTCCCGGCGACCTGAGGCCCGGTCGGGTCGAACGCGTGCGGGGCCGTCGTCAGTGGCCGCGGGCTGCGGACTCGCCCGCCCGGCTGCACACCCGACGGACGGTCGAGCCGGGCGCGGTCGTCAGTGGCCGCGGGCTGCGGACTCGCCCGCCCGTCGGCCGAAGAACGAGCCGTCGCCGAGGCTGATGCCGGATACGTAGCCGTGGGCCGCGATGCCGGCGGTGGTCCGACCGGCCGCGTAGAGGCCCGGGATCGGGGCACCGCGCTCGTCGAGCACCCGTGAGGTGGGGTCGGTGGTGAGGCCGCCCAGCGTGAAGGTCGCGTAGATCGCCTTCGATGCGACCCGCAGGTCGATCGCGCCGAACGGTGGTCGGAGCGGCACGAGGAACTCGGGTTCCTTGTGCCACTCGGAATCCTCGCCACGCTCGGCGCCCGCGTTGTAGGCCGCAACGGTCGCCGCCAGCGCATCGGCCGGGACGCCGATGTCGGCGGCGAGTTCCTCGGGGGTCTCGGCCGCCCACTGGATGCGCATCCCCACGAAGTTCACCTCGAAGGTGTCCTCGCTCACGATCATGAAGACGTCGCCGCCGCGACCGGCGAGGGCCTGGTGCCCGATCCGTCCGGTGTAGGTGTCCTCGTTGATGAAGCGCTTCCCGTCACGGCCGACGAGGATGTTGCGGGCCATGCGGTGCGGCGGTCCGATCGGCAGCGCGCACTCGAAGGACCCCATGCGGGTCGAGGCGGCACCGGCACCCCAGCCGAGGCGGATGCCGCGGCCGTCGTCGTTGTCCTGACCCACGCGCCAGGCGGGGAACGGTCGCCCGGCGTCCGGGCAGTGCTCGGCGACCATGTCCTCGTTGAAGATGAAGCCGCCGGCCGCGAGCACGACGCCTCCGTGCGCGCGTACCGTGGTGTCCCGGCCGTCGACGCGGACGACGAGTCCGACGACCCGTCCTCCGTCGACGACGAGCCGTTCGACCCGGGCGTCGGTGTGGACCTGCACCGCGGTGGCCCCGAGTGCGGCGCCGAGTCGCTCCATGATGAAGCCGCCGGCGGTGTCGGGGAACTCGGGGTGGTGGCCGCGGGGGACGACGTCGGCGATCCCGTTGAAGGGCCAGGAGTCCTCGCCGCCGGAGAAGCACAGGCCGGCGTCGGTGACCGGCTCGCGGTTCGGCTCGTCGCAGAACTCGGCCTTGAACGGCACGCCGTGCTCGACCAGCCAGTGGTAGTGCGCGACGGACCCCTCGCAGTACGCGCGGACCTTGTCGGCGTCCGCGTCGGGGCCGCAGGCGGCGAGCAGGAACCGCTCCATGTTCTCGGGGGTGTCGTGGAACCCGAGCGCCTCCTGGATGGGCGTGCCGCCACCGAGGTAGATGAGGCCGCCCGAGAGGGCCGAGGTGCCGCCCGCGCCGCCGGCCCGCTCGAAGGCCATGACACGAGCCCCGGCCTCGAACGCGCTGATGGCCGCGCAGGTGCCGGCGATGCCGAGGCCCACCACCGCGACGTCGGTCTCGAGGTCCCAGACGTCGAGATCGCCCGCGTCGAGCGGCGCGATGGGGCCGGTGTGCTCGCTCACAGCTTCGTGATGACCTCGTCGGCGAACCGGGCGAGGGAGTCGAGCTTCACCGAGAGGTCGTTCGGGTCGCCGCCGTAGAAGTACCAGGGCACGGTCTGCAGTTCGGTGACGCCCTTCTCCTCGAGTCGCTTGTAGCCGTCGAGGTCGAACACGTCGATGCAGAGTGCGTTGACCTCGAACGGGAGGTGGTCCCGGCCGTACTCGGTGCGGTAGCGCGCGAGTTCGCCGAGCGCGTGGGTGATCTCCTCCTCGGAGTTCTGCACCGAGATCCAGCCGTCGGCCAGACGCGCAGCCCTCCGGAACCCCGGATCGCTCAGCCCGCCGACGTAGATCGGCACCGCTCGTTCGGGCGCGGGCGACATCATGAGGCGGTCGAAGTCGTAGTAGGTCCCGTGGTACTCCAGGAACTGCGGCCCGCCGCCGCCGCAGAGCAGTCGGAGGATCTCGATCATCTCGTCGGCCCGCTTGCCCCGAGTGCGCATGTCGGTGTGGGTCCAGGTGAACTCCTCCGGGATCCACGACAGGCCCACGCCGAGCGCGATCCGCTCACCGGAGAGCACCGCCATCGATGAGAGCTGCTTGGCGACCATGAGCGGATCGCGGATCGGGAGCTTCACGACGTTCGTGAGGAAATGGATGCGTTCGGTCACCGCGGCCATCGCCGCGATGGAGACGAACGGGTCGACGAACGGCGTGTCGGCCGGCCAGAACCGGCCGCCGTCCGCGCTGTACGGGTACTTCGCCGACACGGTCTCCGGGTAGAACACCGAGTCCGGCACGGTGATCGAGTCGAACCCGGCCGCCTCGGCGGCTCGCGCCATCGGCAGCAGGTGGTCGGCGGGGAACATGGGGAATGCGGCGGTCCACTTCACGGCCGGCACATTACGCAGCGTGGGCCTCAGGCCTCCGGTTCGACCCGGATGCGGGTGATCCCCGGGAACGCGCAGGAGTAGAGGTCCCGTCCGAACCCGGGGGCCGGGAACACCGGGGACATGAGCGGCGACCCGGTGTCGACGCGACCCCGTTCGGCGCCCGTGCCGATGTCGAGGACGACGAGCTGCTCCATCATCCGCTCGATGTCGTGGTCGTGGGTGACGAGTTCGCCGGTGTCCGGGTACAGGATCATGTGCGGGCCGTGGCCCTGCTCGCGGTGCCAGCGGACGCTCGTCGTCCCGTCGCCGTGGAGGTCGAACGCGGTCATCGTTGCGTTCGCGCTGTCGAACCCGACCGCGATGGCGCGCGACTCATCGACCACCGGTGGATTCGCGACGATCCCCATCGGTGCCCCACAGATCTCGTGGAGTGTGACCGAGCCGTCGGTCAGGTCGGCGCGTACGAGGTGGAGTGGAGCGGGGGAGGCGCCGTTCGTGCGGAAGGAGCCCTTCGCCATGAACCCCTCGGTGCCCTCGCCGTTGTCGAGGAACCACGCCGCGCCGGCTGCGATCACCGCGTCCCAACCGTAGGTCTGGCCCGCGATGGTGCGGTAGAGGCCGTCGAAGGCGGTGTCGAGGGTCCAGCCGTCGTTCCACTCGAGGCGGAAGATGTGCTCCGTGCCGACGACGTACACCGTCGACCCGTCGGCACTGAGGCGGGCGATCGAGCGCTCGGGCAGGACGAACTCCTCGGCGCGGGGCTCGAGGGTGACGGGGTCGAGCGCGAGGAGTCCGGTCGGCTCGTCGGTGTCCTTGCCGAAGTCCTTCGTGACCATGGTGCCGTCGTCGAGGAGTACGAACGAGTTGTACGGACGCTCCCGGGGGAGCTCAAGTGCGGCGAGGACCTCGAGGGTGTGGGGGTCGAGCCGGTGCGCCCAGCGACCGTAGGTCTGGAGGATGGTGCCGTCGGCGGCGACTGCGATGCCGCCCGGCCAGGTCGGGCCCGCCGGGAGTTCGCCGGAGGACACGATCGTCTCGAGGGTGATCGGGTCGATGCGCTCGACCATGCCGACCGTGTCGGGACCGAGCGTGTGGCGTTGGAGGTAGAGCTCGCCCTCGCCCCGGTGGACGACCATGGTGGCCGCGGGGTCGAACCGGAAGTGTGCGACGAGGCGCTCGCCCTCGCGCAATCCGAGACCCGAACCCGAGTGGGGCACCTGGTTGCGGCGCGGTCCGCCGTCTTCGGCCGGCCAGCGACTCGGGTAGTAGGCGGGGGAGGGGTGGGAGTCGATCACCGAGTGCCTACAGGTCGGGGAGGCCGAGGGCGAGGTTCGCCTCCTCGAGACCGCCGTCGATCTCGAACAACTTGCCGGTCACGAAGGAGGATGCGGGCGAGGCCAGGTACACGGCACCGATCGCGATGTCCTCGGGCTCGCCGAGGCGCTTGAGCGGGGTGCCCGCGACCATCTCCGTACGCAGGCCGTCGTCGGTGAGCACCGTCTCGAGCGCACTCGTCGCGATCGATCCCACGGCGATGCCGTTCACCCTGATCTTCGGGGCGAGGTCGGCGGCCATGAGGCGGGTCATGTGGGTGAGGGCGGCCTTCGCGGTGCCGTACGCGACGAACCCGCGGTCGCGCAGGCGCCCGATGGTCGAGGAGATGTTCACCACCGTGCCGCCGCCCTGTTCGAGCATCACGGGCACGGCCGCCTTGGTGAGCACGAAGGCGGTGGTGACGTTGAAGTGGAACGACCGCTCGAGGTAGCCCGGGCTCGTGTCGAGGAACGGGCGGGGCGCGGTGCCACCGGCGTTGTTGACGACGACGTCGACCCGCCCGAACTCCTCGACCGCCGCGGGCACGAGTGCGGTCACGGCGTCGTTGTCCACCACGTCGGTCGGGACGACGAGGGCGCGACGGCCCATCGCCCGGATCTCGGCGGCGACCTCGTCGAGCTGCTCCCGGGTGCGTGAGGCGAGCACGATGTCGGCCCCCGCCTCGGCGAGGCCTCGGGCGCACGCGGCGCCGATGCCCCGCCCGGCCCCGGTCACGATCGCGACCTTCCCGTCGAGCCTGAATCGTTCGAGCATGTCCGGACCCCTCCTCGCATCGGGCTGCCGGGGGACCGTAGCCCCCTCTACGATGCGCCGTCATGAACGGCGCCGTCGACCAGCAACCGGATCTCCTCGCCGGGACCTTCTACACCGAGGATCCGTACACCACCTACGCGTGGCTACGGGAGCACGACCCCGTGCACTGGGACGCGACGAATCGGCTCTGGGCCATCTCGCGCTACGACGACATCGTCGCGATCGAGAAGGACAAGGCGACCTTCTCGAACGCGGGTCAGGCCGACAACGGCTACCGGCCCGGCATCTCCTCGGATCCCTCGATCATCGGACTCGACGACCCGGAGCACCAGGTCCGTCGCCAACTCGTCGCCCGTCGGTTCACGCCGCGCGCGGTGAGCGGGCTCGAGGACCACGTGCGACAGATCGTCACGGAACTGCTCGACCGTGCGCTGGAGCAGGGTGAGGTCGACATCGTCGGCGAACTCGCGGCTCCGCTCCCCGCCACGATGATCGGCGAGTTGCTCGGCTTCCCCCTCGACATGGTGCGGAAGCTCCAGGAGTGGTCCGAGCGCACGATCGTGCTCGGCGGCGGGCCCCGCTACTTCGACGAGGACGGGACCGCGGCGGCCATGGAGTTCGCCGGTGCCTGCATGGAGCTCTACACGGAGAAGTCCGGGTGCCCGGCCGACGACGTCATGAGCCTGTGGATCGACCACGAGCGCACCGGCATCAAGGGCGGCCACGCGTTCGGCCTCGACCAGATGATCTCGGACTGCCTGCTGCTCCTCGACGGTGGTGCGGAGACGACGCGGACGGTCATCGCCCGCACGATCCTCAACCTCATGGCCCACCCCGAGCAGGTGGCGCGTCTGCGCGCAGGGGCAGACCTCACGATCGCGGTCGAGGAGTTCATCCGGTACGTGACCCCGATCCACAACATGTGCCGGTCGGCGACCCGGGACGTCGAGTTCGGTGGCAAGCAGATCCGGGCCGGCGACCAGCTGCTCCTCATGTACTCATCGGCGAACCGAGACCCCGAACACTTCGATCGGCCCGAGGAGTTCGACGTCACCCGTGACCCGAACCTCCACCTCGCGTTCGGGTTCGGGACGCACTTCTGCATCGGTTCGAACCTCGCTCGCATGGAGATCCGCATCTTCTTCGAGGAGTTCCTGCGGCGCGTCGCGTCCTGGTCGCCCGTGCCGGGGCGGGCACCGGTCGAGATGCCGAACGCGTTCGTCTACGGCCTCAAGGAGGCCGTGCTCGCGCTCGAGTCGGCCTAGAACAGGGTCCGGCGCGGCGGCGGTGCGGTGCGGTCGATCGCGACCGCGAAGAACCGGGCCGGGTCATCACGCACGGCGAGGAGCAGGTTCGCCCAGATGTCGGGGACCGGGAGGGTCTCGTAGCCGTTCGGGACGACGCACAGCAGGCGCACGGCGTTCGTACCTCGGGGCTCGAATCGGATCGAGTAGAGCCGACCGAAGCGGAGGCGTCCCTGGGGGACCTCGACCCAGAAGTTCCCGGTGCGGTCGTACTCGGCGCGTTGGTCGGGATCGAGCAGGGAACGCAGCAACGAGTTCGCGCGGTCGTGCGCGAGCCGCCGGCGGTAGGACGAACCCTCGCGCGCGAGGTAGGTGGGGTCGAGGGCCCGAGCGTGGAACGGCCCCGACCGGGGCGTACGCCGGGCCCGCGGTCGCGGGTGGTCGCGTCGGATCCAGTCGACGCCGGGCACCGGGTGGGGCCGGGCTCGTGCGGTGCCGACGACCACGAGTGAGCCGTCGGCGAGCACCCGGAGCTCGCGCCCGTCGGGGAGGATCTCGGTCTCGACCGCCGTCGCCGGTGCGGTCGCCGTGGTCACCGGGGATCAGCCGCCCTGGATCGGGCGGACCCAGATGATCTCCTCGGCGCTCGGGTCGAACGCGTGGATGCGCTCGGCCTCGCTCGCCGGTGCCCCCTCGGGACGAGCGAACGCCATACGGCGCTCGAGCTCGAGGCTGCGGAAGATCCGCGCCGCCTCGGCGACCGTCGCCGCGTCGTCCGGCGCCCAGGTCACGACCGTGTCACCGGTCTCGTCGATGATGCGCATGAGCCCCATGGCTGCCCCCTCGGGTGTGTGGTGGAGGC
>JBEAXD010000004.1:0-7234 GCA_041159995.1 Actinomycetota bacterium
TCCTCGAAGTACCCGCGCATCACCTGGTAGCCGCGGACGACGATCTCGCCGGCCTCACCCCGCGGCACCTCCGTACCGGTCTCGTCGACGACGAGGACCTCGACGTCGGGGATGGCGCGCCCGGAGGTCGTCGCGATGGTCTCCGGGTCGTCGTCGTGGCGGCACATCGTCGCGATGCCGCAGGTCTCGGTGAGTCCGTACCCGGTGACGATCGTCTCGAAGGTGAGTTCGTCCCGCAGACGGGTGATGAGTTCCACCGGGATCGCCGCCGCACCGGTCACGGTGAGGCGGAGCGACGAGAGGTCGTAGGAGTCGCGCTCCGGATGGTTGAGGATGCCCTGGAGGAGGGTGGGCGGACCGGGGAGCACCGAGATGCGATCGCGTCCGATGCGGGCCATCACCTCGTCCCCGTCGAAGACGGCCTGCGGAACCACGGTCGCACCCATCATCAGGCATACGAGCCAACCCGCTTTGTACCCGAACGCGTGGAAGAACGGGTTCACGACGAGGTAGCGGTCGCCGGCCCGCAGGCCCACCACGTCCCCCCAGGTCCAGAACGCGCGCAGCGTCGCGGCGTGCGTCTGCATGACCCCCTTCGGGTTGCCGGTCGTGCCCGAGGTGAAGAGGAGGTCGGAGAGGTCGTCGGGGTCGACGGCCTGCGCTCGGCGCTCCACCTCCTCGGGGCCGATCGTGTCGCCGAGCGCGAGGAACTCGGTCCAGCCGAGGGTGCCGGCCGGTGCGGAGTCGGCCCGCAGCACCACGGTGGCCTCGAGTGCCGGGAGTTCGTCGGTCACGTCGACCGCATCGCGCAGGAGTCCGACGTAGTCGTTGCCGAGGAACCCGGCGACCGTGACGAGGACACGGGCCCGACTGCGACCGAGGATGTAGGCCGCCTCGCGGCCCTTGTACCGCGTGTTGAGAGGTACGAGGACGGCGCCGACGGTCTGGAGGCCGAGCGCGACCGGGATCCACTCCCAGAGGTTCGGGGCCCAGATCGCCACCCGATCGCCCGGCGCGACACCGAGCGCGAGCAGTGAGGCGGCGACCCGGTTCGAGGCGGCGAGCAGGTCGGTGAACGACAGCGAGGTCGTGCCGTCGGCGATCGCAACCGCGTCGCCGAACCGCTCGGCGCTGCTGCGCAGCAGACGGGGGGTGGTGCCCCACTCCAGGTCGGCTCGGAACCCCGTCATGTGTCGCCTCCGGTCGTCGGGCGCGCTCCCCGGCGCCCGCGGTCCGGCGGAGGCTAGCCCTGCCGCCCCGATGCTCCGTCGGCCTCCGCGTTGCCGATCATTGCGGCGGCAGGGGAAGATGCGCCCCCCATGCCCTCGGCGTCCGGCCGACGGGGACGAGGAGGTCTCGATGCTCGATGTGGTGATCCGGGGCGGTCAGGTCGTCGACGGTACGGGTGCACCGTCCCGCGTCGCGGACATCGGCATCCGGGACGGTCGTATCGTGGCCATCGGGGCGGTGACCGAGGACGCGGTCCGTGTCGTGGACGCCACGGACCTCGTCGTCGCGCCGGGGTTCGTCGATCTGCACACGCACTACGACGCGCAGATCTGGTGGGACCCGATGGCCACGCCGTCGAACGTGCACGGGGTGACCACCGTCATCGGGGGCAACTGCGGGTTCACGCTCGCCCCGGTGCGCCCGGAGGACCGCACCTACACCGCGGAGATGCTGGCCCGGGTGGAGGGCATGCCCCTCGCCGCGTTGGCCGAGGGTGTGCCCTGGACCTGGGAGAGCTTCGGCGAGTACCTCGACGGTCTGGACGGGCGGGTCGCGGTCAACGCGGCGTTCATGGTCGGCCACTGTGCCCTCCGGCGTTACGTGATGGGCGCGGATTCGATCGGTCGCGAGGCGACCCCGGACGAGATCGACGCGATGGTCGCCGAGCTCCACCGCTCGCTCGAGGCGGGGGGACTGGGCTTCTCCACCACCCTCTCCCGCACGCACTCCGACGGGGATGGCGAACCGGTGGCCTCCCGCTGGGCGAGCGAGGAGGAGGTGCTCGCGCTCTGCCGCGCCGTCGGCGAGCACGACGGCACCCAGCTCGAGGGGATCGTGGACGGGTGCCTCGACCGGTTCGCAGACGACGAGATCGATCTGCTCGTGCGGATGACGGTGGCCGCCGGGCGTCCGATCAACTGGAACGTGCTCACGGTCGACTCCTCGGTGCCGGACCGGATCCCTCGCCAGCTCTCCGCCTCGACGCGTGCGGCCGAGGCGGGTGGCCGCATCGTCGCGCTCACCATGCCGGTGCTGGTACCGATGAACATGTCCTTCCTCAACCACTGCGCGCTGTTCCTCATGCCGGACTGGCAGCAGGTCCTCGGCCTCCCGGTGCCGGAGCGCATCGCGAAGCTCCGCGATCCCGAGGTGCGGACGTGGATGCAGGAACGGGCGGTCAGCGAGGAGGCCGGCGTGTTCCGTCGCCTCAGCGGCTGGGGTGGGTACGTGATCGGGGACACGTTCTCCGTGGAGAACGAGGGTCTCAAGGGACGCCGGGTCGGCGACATCGCGCAGGAGCGGGGTATCGACGACTTCGCCGCACTCGTCGAGATCGTGATCGCCGACGAGCTCCGTACGGTCCTGTGGCCGAGCGCGACCGACAACGACGATGCGTCCTGGGGGCTGCGGCACCAGGTCTGGCAGGACGAGCGGGCGATGATCGGCGGTTCCGATGCGGGTGCGCACCTCGACCGGATGTGCGGGGCGCCGTACACCACCCGCTTCCTCGGCGACATGCTGCGCGGCCGTCGGCTCGTGACCCTCGAGGATGCGGTGCGGATGATCACCGACGACCCCGCCCGACTCATCGGCCTGCGTGATCGCGGTCGACTCGCCGAGGGGTACTTCGCCGATGTCGTGATCTTCGACCCCGAGACCATCGGTTCCGCGCCGGCGACCCTCGTGGAGGACCTGCCCGCAGGCACGGCGCGACTCACCGCCGAGGCCGAGGGCATCGCGCACGTGTTCGTCAACGGGATCGAGACCGTGCGGGACAACGCGGCGACCGGAGCCCTCGCCGGGACCGTCCTGCGTTCTGGGCGCGATACGGAGACCGTCAGCACCCGCTGAGCGGGCCCGGTCCGGTCGCTTCAGGCGGCCGGGTGCCAGCCCCGTGACCGGTGGCGTCCGGCGGGTGTCACCGGGACGGCGGCGAGCACGCTGCGGCGCTCGTGTCGGGCCCACTCCCGCGCGATCAGCATCGCGAGTCCGCCGAGCAGGACGAGGATCAACGCCACCGTGGTGAGGCCGTCCCCGGCGCGCACGAGTGCGCCGCCGGCGCCCCACCAGCCGCCCCCGACCTCGAGGAGGTGGGGGAGCACCCGGTAGGCGAGGAACGTCAGCGCGCCCGTGAAGAAGGCCCATCGGCCGATGCGCCCGAGTGCCTCGGAGCGGCGACGGGTCTGCGCGATCCCGAGGGTGACGAGCACCAGTCCGATGATGCCGGCCGCTCGCAACAGGAGTTGGATCGCGCGGAACTCGCGGTGCAGATCGGGCACGGCGTCGGCGGGGATCCCGACGAGTCCGACGCTCGCGGTGGCCAGACCCCCGAAGCGAGGGTCGGTCGCGGCGACCGCGTGGAGTGCGGCGTCGATCCGTGCCCCGTCGATCGTGAAGCGCGGATCGTCGCGCGGGGCGTCGGGTCCGGCATCGATGTCGAGCGGGGATCCGGCGTGGTCGGGCGGCGTCCCGCGGACGACGCGGTCCCGCACGGTGACGATCGCGTCGGCGAACGCGCTCACGAACTCGGGTCGGTCCACGATGGCGGCCGACAGGTCGGCGGTGGCGACGGGGTCCAGGCCGGGGAGTGCGAGCGTGAGGCCCCGGGCCACCGCGGACTCGGTCGCGTCCCGCGCGGTGGGCTGGGCGAGCAGATCGTCGGTCGCATCGTGCAGTGCGGTCGGCGAGAGCACGGTGGTCTCGATGGTCCAGCCGACGAATGCGAGGGCCAGGAGTGCGAGTCCGCTCACGAGGAGGGCGGCGCCCCGGGGTGACTGCATGGCCATGGCGCAGTATCGGCCGGAACCGGCTCCGGGCTTGAACGTGACCTGCGGGAGGCGCCCGTCCGGGGAGCAGTGTCCCGGGCGTTCCGCAGACCGGGCAGGGAAACTGCGGAACGTCCCGGGACGGCGACATCCTGACCGGGCGCGAACCACCCGTGACGGAACGCGGAGGGAAATGTTCCGTCAAGATCACCGGGCGATCCGCGTGAATCGGGCATCCCGTGCGCAGGAGCGAGCACTCGGCCGGTCGGCGGTGCGCCGGTAGCCTGCGCCGACCGCGGCCGGGTGCCGTCGGACGGAGTGAGGAGGTCGGGTGGAGACAGTCGGGGTCCCCGAGGGGCTGGCGAGGATCGAGGCCGATCTCCTCGGTCCCGGTGGTGTGTTCGCGCTCGAGGACGTCGAGGTGCTCGGCGAACCCATGCAGGCGATGGCCAACCGCCTCACGTCGCTGCGCGACGCCGTCGCCGCGTCGATCAACCACGGTGACGCGGAGTACCTGGTCTTCAGCGACGGTTCGAACGACCGGCGCATCACGTTCCGGCAACACGAGCGGCTCGTGGCCTCGGTGGCCGCCGGGTTGCGCGACCGGTACGGGGTCGGCCCCGGCGACCGAGTCGCGATCCTCGCCGCGAACTGCCCGGAGTGGATCATCGCGTTCTGGGCGACGGTCAGCCTCGGCGCGGTGGCGGTCGGACTCAACGGATGGTGGGTGGGCCCGGAGATCGAGTACGGCATCGAGGATTGCGCGCCGAGCGTGCTCATCGCGGACCGGCGCCGACTCGACCGGCTCGAGGGTCGGGACCCGGGGGTGCCGGTCGTCGTCATCGAGGACGAGTTCGCCGCGCTCGAAGCGCACGACCCCGACGCCCCGTTGCCGGACACGCCGATCGGCGAGGACGATCCGGCGATCATCCTCTACACGAGCGGGACGACCGGTCGGCCGAAGGGCGCCGTCCACTCGCACCGCAACGTGGGCGCACTCCTCGGCCTCACGTTCTTCCACGGCCTGCGGAATCTGCTCCACGATCCGCCGCCGGCCGACGCCGGCCCGAGCGTGCAGCTCGTGTCGAGTCCGCTCTTCCACGTCTCCGGTCTGCACACCGGAGCGATCGCGTTCCTCGTGGGCGGCGTCAAGAGCGTGTGGACCGTCGGGCGGTTCGACCCCGTGGTCATCATGCGGCTCATCGAGCGCGAACGAGCGACCCACTGGTCCTTCACCCCGACGATGCTCCACCGCGTCATCACCCACCCGGAGTTCGGGAACTACGACCTCTCGTCCATCCGGAGCGGCGGCGGTGGCGGAGCCACCTTCTCGCCGGCGCTCATCCGGGCGGCCAAGACCGCGATGCCGCGCCTCTCGACCTCCATGGGGGTGGGCTACGGCCTGACCGAGTGCACCGCGCTCGCCTCGCTCAACAGCGGTGCGGAACTCGACGCCTACCCGAGTGCGGTCGGCCGACCGCTGCCGACCGTGCAGATCGAGATCCGGGACGATGCGGGTCGGCCGCTCCCGGAGGGCGAGGAGGGCGACATCCACGTGCGGGGCCCGAACGTCATGCTCGGCTACTGGAACAAGCCCGACGAGACCGCTGCGGCGATCGGGCCGGGCCGGTGGCTGCGCACGGGCGACGTCGGCCGCCTCGAGGGCGGGCGCCTGTACCTGGCGACGCGCAAGCGGGACCTCATCATCCGCGGCGGGGAGAACGTGTACCCGGTCGAGGTCGAGCAACGGCTCGAGGATCACCCCGCGGTCGCCGAGGTCGCCGTGGTCGGCGTCCCGCACGAGGACCTCGGCCAGGAGGTGCTCGCCGTGTGCGTGCTGGCACCCGGGGAGTCGGTCACGGCCGAGGAGCTCACCGCGTGGTGCGCCGAGGCGCTCGCCTACTTCAAGGTGCCGGCGCACGTCGAGTTCCGGACCGAACCGTTGCCGCGCAACGCCACCGGCAAGGTGCTCAAGCACGTGCTCACGGAGGCGGGAGCCTCGGACTTCGTCGAGGAGGACTGAGGTGGCGCTCGATCTCGCCGCGCTCGTCGCTCCGGCGCACACCGCGCTCGTGCTCCAGGAGGTGCAGAACGGTGTCGTCGGTGAGCCGTCCGCCCTCCCGGCGCTCGCCGAGGCCTGCCGAGCCGTCGACCTCGTCGGACACTGCGCCGCACTGGCCGCTCGCGCCCGCGCCGTGGGCGTGCCGGTCCTGCACTGCACGGCCGAGACCCGCGAGGACCTCCGGGGCGCGAACCGCAACGCCCGTCTCTTCAAGGGTGTGCTCAAGGCCCCCGTGCGGCTGCTCCCGGGGAGCGAGGCCGTGCGGGTGCCGGAGGCGATCGGCGTGGCGCCGGAGGACATCGTCCTGCCGCGGTACCACGGGCTCGGGCCGATCACCGGCACGCAGCTCGACCACATCCTGCGCAACCTCGGCGTGACCACGATCGTCGGGGTCGGGGTGAGTGTGAACATCGGGATGACCGACTTCGCGTTCTCCGCCGTGAACCACGGCTACCAGTTCGTGATGCCTCGGGACGCGGTGGCGGGTGTGCCGGCGACCTACGCCGACGCGGTGATCGACAACACCCTGGCGCTGGTGACCACGGTCACCACCACGGCCGAGGTCCTCGCCGCCTGGGGTTGAGGGTTCCTGACGGACCGTCAGGTAGGGTGCGGCCGACCTCGTTGTGACCATCAGGGAGCCCGCCATGTACGACGAGACCACCTTCCCGAGGATCATCTCGGTCGACGACCACATCATGGAGCCGCCGAACGTCTGGCAGGACCGGCTCCCCGAGAAGTACCGCGCCGTCGGGCCGCGCATGGTGCGCCAGAAGGTCGCGGACATGCAGTTCGTCGGTGGCGTGTTCTCCTACCGCGAGGCGGGGGAGCACGAGGAGGGCACCTGGTGCGACTGGTGGCACGTCGAGGACCTGCGGTACCCGCTGACCCGCGTCATGGCGGCCGCCGGGTACTCCCGTGAGGAGGTCACGATCAGCCCGATCACCATGGAGGACATGCGCGAGGGCTGCTGGGACCAGACGGCGCGTCTCGCCGACATGGACGTCAACCACGTCGAGGCCTCCCTCTGCTTCCCGACCTTCCCGCGCTTCTGCGGCCAGACCTTCAAGGAGCGCGAGGACAAGGTCCTCGCCGATCTGTGCGTGAAGGCCTACAACGACTGGATGTTCGACGAGTGGTGCGCCGGCACCGGCGGGCGCCTCATCCCGCTCCCGAT
>JBEAXD010000162.1:0-3944 GCA_041159995.1 Actinomycetota bacterium
GTGGCCCGTTCCACCCGCATCGCCCGCGCCCCCGCCACGTTGTGGCGGTCGGGTCCCTTCGGTCGGGTCATCCTCGCGCCCGGTGACGTCGAGCCCGTCGCGTGCACCGGCACCGCAGCGGCCGTCTGGGATGCCCTCGCCGAACCGGTCACCCTCGAGGAACTCGCGGCGACCCTCGCCGCGGCGTTCGGGACGGACGTCGACACGGTGACCGCCGACATCGGGCCGCTGCTCGCGACCTGGCGGGCGAGCGGCGCGGTGATCGACCGGTGAACGGCGCGACCGACATCGCCGGGGCGATCGCGGCCCACGGGCTCCCCGGCGCGCCGCGGTGTCCGGACTCGCCGGTGGGCGACGAGGCCTGGTCGTCGCTCCGGCGAGTGCTCATCACGGAGCGACTCGTGCCGGTCGCGTCCTACGCCGCCGAGGCCGGAGCGTTCGCGGTGAGCGACGCGCAGCGGGTCGAGTTGCTGGCGGGGCACGAGCAGGCCATGAGCCTCGCCCTCGTGCTCGAGCGTCGACTCCTCGGGGCGTACGGCGCGCTCCGCGCCGCCGGCATCGACGTCCGGGTGCTCAAGGGTCCGGCGGTGGCCCGCCTCGACCATCCGGATCCGTCCTGGCGGGCCTTCGGCGACGTCGACCTCCTCGTCCCCGGCTCCCGGGTCGACGCGGCCGGCCGCGTCCTCACCGCCCGCGGTGCGTCGCGCCGATTCGCGCAGGCCCGCCCGGGTTTCGACGCCCGGTTCGGCAAGGCGGTGACCTACGTCGAGGGCGACGGCATCCAGATCGACCTGCACCGGACGTTCGCGACGGGCGCGTTCGGTCTCGGGGTGGACCTCGACGCGCTCTTCGCGGCCCGCGACACGGTGACCATCGGCGGGGTGGAGGTGGCGACCCTCATCCGGCGGCACCGCTTCCTGCACGCCTGCTTCCACGCCGCGCTCGGCGACCAGGAGCCGCGCCTCGTCGCGCTGCGGGATGTGGCCCGGTTCGTCCTCGCCACCGATCTCGACCTCGACGCCGCCCGGGCCGAGGCGGAGGCGTGGGGGGCGACCTCGGTCGTCGCCCGGGCCCTGGAGCTCACCTGGTCCCGGCTCGGACTCGCCCCGCACCCGGCGGCCGAGTGGGCGACCCGGCACGTGCCCTCCCGGCGGGAGGCCCGGGCGCTCGCGGCCCATACGAGCGCCGAGCGGACCTACGCCTCGCAGGTGGTCGCGGGCGTGTCCGCGGTGCCCGGGATCACTGGCAAACTTTCGTACGTGCGTGCGCTCCTGCTGCCCGATCGCCGGTACCTCGCCGGTCGAGACGCGACCTACCGCGCGCGGCTGCGACGGGCCTGGGCGGCGCGCCGGGTCGCCCGGGACGGTGCGGTGTGACCGCGCTGCCCCCCTCCTCGGCCCCGGGGCCGGATCCGGCGACGCTGCCGATCGCGACCGACCTCGAGGAGCGCGAGCGCACGAAGCGGCCCGCGCTGTTCCGCGGCCTCATGGTCTCCGGGGTGGGTGCCGTGGTCGTCGCCCTCATCATGGGCGTGCTCGAGGCCTCGCTCGAGTGGGTCCTCGCCGCGGTGCAGATGTGCGTCCTCGGCGGCATCACCCACGCGATCGCCCGCCGGCTCGAGTACTTCGACGGCGACCCGGACACCTACACGCTCGTGATGGCCGGGTTCTCGATGAAGTTGTGGGGCTCGCTCATGCGGATGCTCCTCACGACCGTCTTCTACTCGGGGGTGGCCGACGCCACCGAGTACCACGAGTGGGGGAAGTGGCTCGCCCCCCAGTACCGACGCCTCGACTTCTCGGGTGACGTCGGTGCGTTCAGCGGCACCGGGTTCCTGCGCTCGCTCACCGGATTCCTCTACGCGATCATGGGACCGTCCAAGCCGGGCGCGTACATGGTGTTCGGGTGGCTGGCGTTCATCGGTGCGGTCCTGCTCTGGCGGGCCTTCAAGCGCACCGTTCCCGAGGGGAGCCACCGGCGCTACGCGTACCTGCTCTTCTTCCTGCCGTCGATGATCTACTGGCCCTCCGCGCTCGGGAAGGACGCGTTCGCGGTGTTCTGCATGGGTCTGATCTCCTACGGCGTCGCCCGGTTCATGACCCGGGGCTGGGTCTTCGGACTCCCGATCACCGCGCTCGGCCTGCTCGGCGTCGTGCTCCTGCGGCCCCACATCGCACTCGTGACCTTCGTGGGCATGGTGCTCGCGGCCGCGCTCGGCAAGTCCCGCAACCCCACGGCGCGCACGCCGATCGCCCGCACGGTGGTCTTCGGCCTGCTGTTCCTCGTGGGGACCGTCGTCATCGGGCAGACCCAGCAGTTCTTCGGCGTGTCCTCCCTCACCCAGGAGACGGTGAACGCGACCCTCGCCAACGCCGAGGGCCGGACCCTCGAGGCGGGCTCGAGCTTCACCCCGGTGTCGGTGACCGACAACCCGGCCAACTTCCCGCTCGCCGCCGCGACCGTGCTCTTCCGGCCCTTCCCGTTCGAGGTCGGCAACGCGCAGTCGCTGCTCACCGCGGGCGAGGGCGTGTTCATCATGTGGTTGGTCTGGCGGTCGCGTCGGCGCCTCGCCAACCTCTGGCACGAGATGCGCTACTCGCCCTACGTCTCCTACTGCATGGGCATCGTGCTCTCGTTCATCTACGCGTTCTCGGCCTTCTCGAACTTCGGGATCCTCGCCCGGCAGCGCGTGCAGGTCATGCCGTTCTTCCTCGTGCTGCTCTGCATCCCGGAGCGCGAGCGGAGGGTGAAGGCCGACTTCGTGCCGCTCGAGCCGAGCACGCTCGCCACCCCCGTCCCCGGTCCGTACACCGAGGAGGCCGTACCCGACCCGTACGCGGCGCACCGGGACGAGCAGCGGGCGATCGACGATCCGTACGCGCGCTTCCCCGACCTGATGGAGCCGCGGCGCAGTCGTTGGCGTCGTGGCTGATCCGGCCCGCGACCTGCTCGACGCCGCGCCCTTCGCGGCGCGGTCCCGGCGGATCCGCCTCCTCGGGTTCGAGGTCGAGGTCCGCAGCGACGTCGCCGAGGTCGTCGAACTCGTCGAGGCGCTCTGGGCCCCGTTGCTCGACGACGGGCCGGCCGACCACGTGTTCACGGTCACCGTGGTCCCCCCGGAACCCCGCTCGCTCCCCGAGTGGCGCCTCCACCTCGACGGCCTGCTCGTCGTCGCGAGTCCGGTCCCGGCGATCGTCGTGACCCACCTCCTGTGGGAGGCGAACCGGCGTGCGCTCGAGCACACGCCGGGTCGAGCGCTGCTCCACGCGGCGGCGGTGACGCGAGCGGATCGGGCCGCGATCCTCGTCGGACCCCAGGAGAGCGGGAAGTCCACCCTCGCCGCGGCCCTCGTCGGCCGCCACGGCCTCGGGTACCTCACCGACGAGGCGGTCGCCATCGATCCGGCCACCGGGGTGGTCGCCGCGTACCCGAAGTACGTCTCCCTCGGCGCGGAGATCGCGACGCTGCTCCCCGAGCTCGAGCCGCTCACGGATCCGCGCCTCGTCGCGCTGCTCGGTGACCTCACGGTCGTTCCGGCCGCCACGTTCGGCGCGGCCCGGCTCGCCCCGCCGACCCGGGCCGCCGTGGTCGTCCTGCCCACCTACCTCCCCGACACGCCGACCGAGGTGGAGGTCCTGAGCCCGGCCGCCGCGCTGCACGCCATCGCGCAGCACGCCTACCACGTCGGCCGTGACGGCGATCTCGTCATGGACGCGCTCGCCGCGGTGGTGGCCGCCGCGCCGTGCGTCCGGGTGCGGGGTGCCGACCTCGACGCGGCCTGCGCCGTCGTGCTCGATCTGCTCGGTGGTGGCACGTGAGCGCGCCGCGCCCGGTCGAGGGCGTCGGCTTCCACCAGTTCGGGGCCGAGGTCGTGCTCCAGCACGGTGACGACCTCCACCTCCTCGACCCGATCGCCGCGGTGGTCTGGCAGTGCCTCGACGGCA
>JBEAXD010000160.1:0-11577 GCA_041159995.1 Actinomycetota bacterium
CCCAGGAACGCCGCGATCGGGTTGAACCAGGCACCCTCGGGCGGACGCCCCTGTGTCACTTCGCCTCGGCCCAGTTCGCGCCGAAGCCGACGTCGACCACGAGGGGGACCCGCAGGTCGGCCGCACCCTCCATCGCCGCACGCGTCACCTGCTCGGCCTCCGAACGCTCGTCGAGCGGCACCTCGAGCACGAGCTCGTCGTGCACCGTCAGCACCATGCGGCTGGCGAGGCCGGCGTCGGTGAGCGCACGATCGAGCCGCACCATGGCGACCTTGAAGACGTCCGCCGCCGAACCCTGGACCGGCGCGTTCTGCGCCATCCTCTCGCCCATCTGCCGGATCCGGAAGTTGTCGGATGCCAGTTCGGGGATACGCCGGCGCCGTCCGAGCAGCGTCGTGGTGAACCCGTTGGCCCGAGCCTCGGCAATCGTCCGGTCCATGAACTCCCGGACCGCGGGGAACCCGGCGAAGTAGGCGTCGAGGATCTCACGGGCTCGGTCGTTCGGGATGTCGAGGCGCTGGGCGAGCCCGTAGGCCTCCATGCCGTAGGCGAGCCCGTAGTTGACGACCTTCGCGAAGCGGCGCTGCTCGGAGTCGACCGCCGACTCGTCGACCCCGAACACCCGCGCCGCGGTCACGACGTGCACGTCGATGCCGCGATCGAACGCATCGACGAGACCCGGATCGTCGGCGAGGTGGGCGAGGATGCGCAGCTCGATCTGGCTGTAGTCGGCGGACAGCAGCCCGCACCCGTCGGCGGCCACGAATGCCCGCCGCAGCGCTCGACCCTCCTCGGTACGGATCGGGATGTTCTGGAGGTTCGGGGACTCGCTCGAGATCCGCCCGGTCGCGGTCGAGAGTTGGTTGAGCGTCGCGTGGATGCGTCCGTCGGGAGCGACGAGCGGCGGCAGTGCGTCCGCGTAGGTGCTGCGGAGCTTCTCCACCTCCCGGTAGCGCAGGATCTCCTCGACGATCGGATGCTCTCCCGCCAGCCGTTGCAGGGAGTCGGCATCGGTCGACGGTTGGCCGGTTCCGGTCTTCTTCACCGGGGTGAGCCCGAGCGTCTCGAACAGCACCGTACGGAGCTGTGGGGTGCTGTTGACGTTGAACGGCCCGCCGGCGTGCGCGTGGATCGCCGTCTCGTGGCGAGCGCACGCCGCGGTGAGGTCCCGACTCAGGTCGGCCAGGAACCCGACGTCGATCCGCACCCCGAGGTCCTCCATGTCGGCGAGGATCGACACGATCGGGAGTTCGACATCGCGGAGCAGATCCGACTGTCCGCGTTCGGCCAACGACTCGGCGAGCGCCGTTGAGAGTCGGAGCGTCGCCGCCGCACGCCGACCGGCGAGCTCGTGTCCGCCGGCCGGATCGAGGTCCAGCGTTCCCTCCTCCCGGTCCGGACTGCGCAGTTCGAGTCCGAGGTGACGGCCCGCCAGGTGCTCGAGGTCGTAGGCCCCCTCCCCGGGATCGATGAGGTACGCCATGAGCGCCGTGTCCGCGGTCAGCCCGGGCATCCGCACGGCTGGACCGAGATCGACCGTACGACGGAGACCGTGGAGCAGCTCCTTCGCCCCGTGGGCCACGATCGGGCCGGCGACGAGGCGGTCCGTCAGCGCCGCCGTCACACCGTCGCCGTGCAGGGCGGAGCGCAGGATGACGACGCTCCGTTCCGCGGTCGCACACGCCAGCGCATCGAGCGACGAGCCGCCGCGGGCCCCGCTCCACACCGGTTCGAGGGCGCAGGCGTCCGATACGGCGCGCAGGAAGGCCGCAGCGCGATCCGGTGCGGAGATCACCTCGACCTCGATGTCGAACGTCTCGGTCTCGTCGCCGCCGTCATCCTCGACCCGCAGTGCCGCGAGCACCCGCGGCAGCAGCGTCCGGAACTCGAGCTGCAGGAACAGCGATCGAGCCGCGCCGAGATCGAACGGACGCAACCCGATGTCCTCGATCGAGACGTCGAGCGGCACGTCCCGACGCAGCACGCTCATGTCGTGGTTGTGTCGGACCTGGTCCTGCCACTCCGCGAGGTTGGCCCGTTGCTTCGGCGGGAGCGCATCCAGGTTGGCGAAGATGCCGTCGAGATCGCCGTAGGTCGTGACGAGCTTCGCCGCCGTCTTCTCGCCGATGCCGGGCACTCCCGGCAGGTTGTCGGACGGGTCGCCGCGCAGTGCGGCGTACTCCGGGTACTGGGCGGCGGTCACACCCGTCCGCTCCACGATGCCCGCCTCGTCGTACAGGGCGTAGTCGGAGACCCCACGCTTGTTGTAGAGGACGCGCACGTGCGGGTCGCGCACGAGTTGGTAGGAATCCCGATCGCCGGTCACGACGACGACGTCGTGTCCGGCCGCCTCGCCCTGGGTCGCCAGGGTGGCGATCACGTCGTCGGCCTCGAACCCGGGGGCCTCGATGACCGGGATCGCGAGGGTCTCGAGCACCTGCTGGATGATGGGGAGCTGCTGACGGAACAGGTCCGGCGTCTCCTTGCGACCGGCCTTGTACGTCTCGTCCTTGTCCTTGCGGAACGTGGGCGCCGAGGTGTCGAACGCGACGGCGACCCCGTCCGGTTCGAGATCACCGACCACCTTGGCGAGCATCGCCGTGAAGCCGTAGGCGGCGTTCGTGACCTGCCCGGAGGACGTCGCGAGATCCGCCGGCAGCGCGTAGAACGCCCGGTAGGCCAACGAGTGACCGTCGAGCAGCAGGTAGGTGCCCATCGCCCGGACTGTACGGCAGCCGGAGCGGAACGGGTGGGCCGGCGGACGTCAGGCCGGCGCGATCTCGCCGTCGATCACCGCGGTGGCGACCTCGAGCACCTTGCACCGACGATCCATCGCCGTCGTCTGCAGGAAGCGCCACGCATCCTGTTCACCGAGTCCGTGCTGGTCCATGAGCACACCCTTGGCCCGGTCGATCGCCTTGCGCGCCTCGAGTCGCTCTGCGAGGTCGCCGATCTCGGCCTCGAGCGCCTGCATCTCCTGGTGCCGTCCGATGGCGAGTTCGAGGGCCGGGATGAGATCGCTCTTCTGGAACGGCTTCACGAGGTACCCGATCGCACCCGCATCCCGAGCCTGCTCGACGAGATCCCGCTGCGAGAAGGCGGTGAGGATGAGCACCGCCGCCAGCCGGTCGGCCGTGATCTGGCGCGCCGCCGACAGCCCGTCGAGACCCGGCATCTTGATGTCGAGGATCGCAGCGTCCGGACGGAGGTCCCGCACCAGCTCGACGGCCTCGTCCCCACGTCCGGTCTGCCCGACGACCTCGTAGCCCTCCTCCTCGAGGAGCTCCTTGAGGTCGAGTCGGATGATCGCCTCGTCCTCGGCGATGACCACGCGGGTGCGCTCGCTGCCTGCCACCGTGCTCCAGTCCGTTCCTACCGGGCCGACAGCTCGGCGGCCATACGGTCGAGCAGGCTGTCCTGCTCCCGTTCGAGATCGCGGATCGACCGCTCGAGGTCGTCGCGGTGCGAGGCGAGTGCGTCCGAGTGGCGACGGGCCTCACGGGCCTCGACGTCGGCCAGCGGGGTCTCGGCGACGAGGGACCGCAGCCGCTTGTCCTCGGCGTCGTCCTCCATGAACGCGAGCTGCTCCACGGTCACCGCGAGGTCAGCACGGAGACGCTTGAGACGTTCGGAGATGTCGACGAGGCGACGTTCGATGATGGACCGGCTCACGGGGCGAGAGGATACTCACGCGGGCCCGGATCGCTAGCCTGCGGCCCTGTGAGCAGCCCCATCTCCTCCCCCGAGCACGATGCCCTCCGCACCAGCATCCGCCGCTTCGTCGAGGCCGAGATCACCCCGTTCGTCGACGAGTGGGAGGAGGCCGGACACTTCCCGGACTCGCTCTTCCACCGGCTCGGTGACCTCGGATTCCTCGGCCTGCACTACCCCGAACGCTGGGGCGGATCCGGGGGCGATCTCGCCGCCGGGCTCATCCTCATGGAGGAACTCGGGCGCTGCGGCGCCGGCGCCATCTCGATGGCCATCGGCGTGCAGACCCACATGGCCACACCGGCACTCGCCCAGTTCGGGACGGACGAGCAGTGCGAGCGGTACCTGCGACCCGCGATCACCGGTCGCCGGATCGCCGCCATCGCGATCACCGAACCCGACGCCGGCTCGGACGTCGCGGCGATCCGGACCCGGGCGGAACGCGACGGGGACGAGTGGGTGGTCAACGGCACGAAGCTCTACATCACGAACGGCATCCGAGCCGATTTCCTCACCTGCGTCGTCCGGACCGGCGGCGCCGACGACCATCGCGGCGTGTCCCTCATGCTCATCGACACCGAGACGCCCGGGGTCAGCGTGAGTCGTCGACTCGACAAGCTCGGCATGCGCTCCAGCGACACCGCCGAGATCGCACTCGAGGACGTGCGCGTCCCGCACGGGAACATCATCGGCGGCACGCCCGGCGAGGGGTTCGCGCAGCTGATGTGGCAGCTGCAGTACGAGCGGTTGTCCGGGGCGGCAGCCGGTATCGGTCAGGCCGACCGGACCCTCGCCGTCACGATCGAGTTCGCGAAGCAACGCCGCACCTTCGGCCGCCCGATCGCGCAGCACCAGGTGATCGCGCACAAACTCGCCGATGCGGCGACCGAGCTCGAGGCGGCCCGCGCCCTGCTCGAGTCGGTCGTCTGGCGCATCCAGCAGGGCGAGTACCCGGTCGCCGAGATCTCGATGGCCAAGAAGTACGTGGCGCAGGTGCAGAACCGGGTCGCGGACACCTGCCTGCAGGTTCACGGCGGTGCCGGGTACATGAGCGAGTACGAGGTCAGCCGTCAGTTCCGTGACGCGCGGCTGTGGCGGATCGGCGCCGGGACCGACGAGGTCATGAACGAGGTGATCGCCAAACGGCTCGGCCTCTACTCGGCCTGAGCCGGCTCACCCACAGAACTCGATCCTGCCCCGGAGGCACTTCTCGATCCGCGCCTCCGCCTCCTGCTTCGACAGGCGGGGCTCCGCAGGGTCCTCGTTCGCCTCGCCCGTCCGCGGGTCGAACCCGCCGGGGAGGTTGGAGGCCGGCTCGCGGTTGCCGGCCCCACCGGTCGGGCACTCACTCAAGCGGCCCTCCGTGCACGCGGCCGGGAGGTCTCGGACGGGTTCGTCACCGATGATCCGGAACGCCACGACCCCGAGGACCGCGAGCACGACGAACCCGACGATGGATGCGAAGAACATCTGCATCGCCCGACGGCGGAGCATCCGCTCCTCGTGGGAGAGCTCGTACTCCTCGGGCTCCTCTGGCGCGTCGTCATCCCAGAGCCAGTCCTCGACGACGAGGTCGGTGGTCATCGGATCCCTCGGACACGCAGGCGGAGCACGCCGACATTCTGACCCGGCCCGGGCCCTCGTCGGGACCACCCGGGCGGACCCGGTGCGAGGTCGGACGGGCGTGTGCTGCGGTCGGTGCCCGGAGCGGGACTCGAACCCGCACGCCCTCTCGGACAGCGGATTTTGAGTCCGCCGCGTCTGCCGATTCCGCCATCCGGGCCGATCCTGCGCCCGCATCCTGCCACCCCGGTACGCTCCCGCTCCGCATGGCGGCGGAGCACCTACGGACGGCGATCGTGTTCCCGGGACAGGGCACACAACGACCCGGGATGGGGCTCGCGTGGCGCGGCCACCCGGCCTGGCGGGTGGTCGAGGAGGCCGAGGCACTCGTGGGAGAACCGCTCGGCCTGCTCCTCACCGATGCCGACGACACGGTCCTGCGCCGCACCCGTGAAGCGCAGCTCTCGATCCTCCTGACCTCACTCGTGGCCTGGGAGGCCGCCCGGGATCGGCTCGCGTCACCGGTCGCGTTCGCCGGCCATTCCCTCGGGCAGGTCACCGCCCTCATCGCCGCCGGGGTCCTCGACCTCAAGACGGGCATCGAGTTCGCAGCGCGACGGGCCACGGCCACGCAGGCGGCGGCCGACGCGCATCCCGGGCGCATGGCCGCGCTCCTCGGCGCAGACCTCGAGCAGGCGGAGTCGGCCTGCGAACGGACCGAAGGCTGCTGGATCGCCAACGACAACGCACCCGGCCAGGTCGTCATCGCCGGGACGCCGGCCGGCGTCGACGCCGGTTCGGCCGCGGCCCGGGATCTGGGCGTCCGCCGGACCAGCGCCCTCAACGTCGGGGGGGCGTTCCACACGCCGCTGATGCACGATGCGGTCGGGGTACTCGAGGATCACCTCGCCGGCACACCCCTGGGCGGGGCCCGCACGCCGGTGGTGGCGAACGACGATGCGAGGCCGATCGTCGACGCCGAGGAGTGGCGACGGCGCTGCGCCCACCACGTCGCCCGCCGCGTGCGATGGCGCGAATCTCAGGTGACCCTGCGCGACCTCGGCGCGACCCGGTTCGTCGAGATCGGCGCGGGTTCCATGCTGGCGGCCCTCGCCCGGCGCACGGTGCCCGACGTGACGGTGACCAACCTCGCCGAACCATCGGACCTCGATGGGATCACCCCGTGACCCGGCGAGCGGCGGTCACGGGTTGGGGCTACGCGGTCCCCGAGTCGGTGATCGCGAACTCGTTCTTCGAGGCCACCGTCGACACCACAGACGCGTGGATCGTCGAGCGGACCGGCATCCGCGAACGCAGGGTGGCCGATGCCGCCGAGTCGACCGCGACGTTGGCTGCGAGGGCGGCCGAGCGGATCCTGGACCGTGCGGGCGCATCGCCCGAGGACCTCGACCTCATCATCCTCGCCACCGCGACCCCCGAGCAGCCGGTCCCCCAGACCGCTGCGTTCCTCGCCGACGAACTCGGGGTGCACTGCGGAGCCCTCGATCTCGGCGCCGGGTGCGCCGGGTTCGTCTACGGCCTGGTCGTGGGCGCGGCGGCGGTCGCCGGCGGGACCTTCGATCGGGTGCTCGTCATCGGCGCGGAGACGCTGAGCCGGATCGTGGACCCGGAGGACCGGTCGACCGTCATCCTCTTCGGGGACGGCGCCGCCGGCGTGCTGCTCGAGGGCGGCCAGGACGGTCCCGGATTCCTCGCGGGTGACCTCGGCGTCGACGGGTCGGCCACCGGCATCCTCGAGGTGCCGGCCGGCGGCAGTCGACGTCCCGCCTCCCCCGAGACGGTTGCAGCCGGCGAGCACTACGTGCGCATGCAGGGCCAGGAGGTGTTCCGTCGGGCCGTGCGCGCCGTCGTCGACTCCTCCGAGTCGGCACTCGGGCGGGCCGGCGTGGCAACGTCGGGGGTCGACTGGTTCGTGCCCCACCAGGCGAACCTGCGCATCATCGAAGCCGCGCGCCAGCGACTCGGCATCCCGACGGAACGGACGATCGTGAACATCGAGCGATACGGCAACACCTCCGCCGCGTCGATCCCGCTCGCGTTGGCCGAGGCCGCCGACGCCGGGCGGTTCGCACCCGGCGACACCCTGCTCCTCAGCGGTTTCGGCGCGGGGATGTCCTGGGCGAGTGCCGTGCTCACCTGGGGGACACCGTGACGGTCCGCACGGCGTTCGTGACCGGCGGCTCCCGAGGCATCGGGAGGGCGACCTGCGTGGCACTCGCCTCCGCCGGCCATCGGGTCGCCTTCTGCTACGGCCGCGACGAGGAGGGTGCGGCGGCGACCGAAGCCGCCGTGCAGGCCGCCGGGGCCGAGGGCCTCGCCATCCGCGCCGAGATCGGCGACGCCGCGGCGGTCGACGGGGCCTTCGCCACGATCGAGGACCGCTTCGGCCCGGTCGAACTCCTCGTCAACAACGCCGGCATCACCCGCGACGGACTGCTCGCCCGCATGTCCGATGAGGCCTGGGACGACGTCATCCGGGTCAACCTCACGGGCGCGTTCCAGACCATCCGGCGCGCCACCCCGCGCATGATGCGAGCCCGGTTCGGGCGCATCGTGAACGTCTCGTCGGTGGGCGGCCACCTCGGCGGTGCCGGACAGGCCAACTACTCGGCGGCGAAGGCGGGACTCCTCGGTCTCAGCCGTTCGGTCGCCCGCGAGTACGCGTCGCGCGGCATCACCTGCAACGTCGTCGCACCCGGTCCTATCGTGACCGCCATGACCGAGGCGCAGGGCGACGACTGGATGGCGAACGTCGCCACCGCGGTCCCGGTCGGCCGGTTCGGCACGCCCGAGGAGTGCGCGGCGGCGATCGCGTTCCTCTGCTCCGATCCGGCCGGCTACATCACCGGCGCCCTGCTGCCCGTCGACGGCGGCCTCGGCATGGGCCACTGACCGAACACCACGAGAGGGAGAGAACCATGGAACGATCCGAAGCGCTCGATGCGATCCGTGAGGTCGCGGTCGAGGTGCTGAGCGTGCAGCCCGACCAGGTCCAGGAGTCCGCGTCGTTCAAGGAGGACCTCGACGCCGACAGCCTCGACCTCGTCGAGCTCGTGATGGGCCTCGAGGAGCGGTTCGACGTGTCGATCCCCGAGGAGGACCTCGAAGGGGTCACGACCGTGGCCCTCGCCGTCGACCTCGTCCTCGCGAAGGTGCACGGCGCGTAGATGTCCGCGGTCGACCACCGGGGTCGCCCCCGCGTCGCGATCACCGGTCTCGGGGTCAAGGCACCGGGCGGACTCGACGTCCCGTCGTTCTGGTCCGCCCTGCTCGCCGGGCAGGGCCTCGCAGGTCCGATCACCCGGTTCGACGCGACCGCGATCAGCGCCCGCATCGGTTGCGAGGTGCAGGGTTTCGATCCGGTCGCCTACGCCGGACCCAAGGAGTCGCGCCGCATGGATCGGGCGACCCAGCTCGGTTTCGCCGCCGCGATGGATGCCGCGGCCTCGGCTCGCCTCCCGGAGTCACTGGAGCGGAGCCGGGCGGCCGTCATCGCCGGGACCGGGGTCGGTGGCCTCATGACGATGGAGGAGCAGATCCTCGTCCTCCACGAGCGGGGCCCGGACCGGGTCAGCCCGTTCCTGGTACCGATGATGATGGCGAACGCGACCGCCGGCGTCGTGTCCATCCACCTCGGGTGGACCGGACCGAACCTCTGCGTCGCCACGGCATGCGCCGCCGGAGCCCACGCGATCGGCGAGGGCGCACGCCTGATCCGCGACGGCTCATCCGACGTCGTGCTCGCGGGCGGCACCGAGTCCTCGCAGACCCCCGTCGCGATCGCCGCGTTCGCTCGCATGGGTGCGCTCTCCGGCCGGAACGACGACCCGTCGCGAGCCTCCCGTCCGTTCGATGTCGACCGGGACGGGTTCGTCATGGGCGAGGGCGCGGGCTTCCTCGTCCTCGAACGCTGGGACCACGCGACCGCCCGCGGTGCGTCGATCCTCGGCGAGGTGCTCGGCTACGGCCGCAACGGCGACGCGCACCACATCACGGCACCGGCCCCGGGCGGCGGCGGTGCGGTCGCCTGCATGCGCCAGGCCCTCACGGACGCGGGTCTCGAGCCGGGCGACGTCGGGTCCATCAACGCACACGGCACCTCCACGCCGCTCAACGATGCCGCGGAGAGCGCGGCGATCGCCACCGTCTTCGGCGACGGAGCGGTCCCGGTCACCTCGACGAAGGGCGTCACCGGCCACCTCGTCGGCGCAGCCGGCGCGGTCGAGGCCATCGCAGCGCTGCTGACGATCCGGGACCGGACGATCCCCCCGACGGCCAACTTCACCGCTCGCGGCGAGGACATCACCGCCGATGTGGTCCACGGGACTCCGCGTGCCACGGATGCCCGGCCCGTCCTCTCCAACTCGTTCGGGTTCGGCGGCCACAACGCCACCCTCATCCTCGGTGGTGTCCCATGATCCTCGACGGCCGTCGCATCCTCGTCACCGGCGTGCTCTCCGATGCGTCGATCGCGTTCGCGGTGGCACGGGTCGCCCAGGAGCAGGGCGCCGAGGTGGTGCTGTCCTCGTTCGGGCGCATCATGAGCATCACCGAACGCGTCGCCCGCAAGTTGCCCACGCCGCCTGAGATCGTGGAGCTCGACGTCACCGACACCGCGCACCTCGAGGCGCTCGCCCCGCGTGTCGGCGGGCGTCTCGACGGGGTCGTCCACGCGATCGGATTCGCCCCGCCGTCCTGCCTCGGCGGCGGGTTCATGGACGCGCCCTGGGAGGACGTCGCCACCGCGATGCAGGTGAGCGCGTACTCGCTGAAGTCCCTGGCGGCCGCCGTTCGCCCCCTCATGGATCGCGGCGGGTCGATCGTCGGGCTCGACTTCGACAACAGCACGCAGGCCTGGCCGGTCTACGACTGGATGGGGGTGGCGAAGGCCGCGTTGGAGTCCACCGCGCGGTACCTCGCCCGCGACCTCGGACCCGAGGGCATCCGCGTCAACCTCGTGGCCGCCGGTCCCCTGCGGACGATGGCCGCGAAGAGCATCCCGGGATTCGAACGCTTCGAGGCCGTGTGGTCCGAGCGCTCACCGCTCGGCTGGGACGTGCGCGACACCGAGCCGGCCGCTCGCGCGGTGGTCGCACTGCTGTCGGACTGGTTCCCGGCGACCACGGGCGAGATCGTCCACGTCGACGGCGGCTTCCACGCCGTCGGGGCCTGAACCGTTCAGAGCGCGGCGAGGACCTTCGACGTCTTCGGAACCGTGTCCTTGGGGCTGATCTTCGGGAACACGCCGGCGAGGCGGCCCGCGGCGTCCACCACGAACGCCGATCGGATGATCCCCATGTACTTCCGCCCGTAGAGCGTCTTCTCCCCCCACGCGCCCCACGCCTCAGCCACCGCGTGGTCCTCGTCCGAGAGCAGGGTGAAGCCGAGTCCGTACTTCTCGTCGAAGCGCGCGAGCTTGGCCGGCGGGTCCGGACTGATGCCGATGACGACCGCGTCGACCTCGGCGAGATCGGCCTCGGCGTCCCGGAGCGCGCAGGACTGGGTCGTGCATCCCGGCGTATCCGCCTTCGGGTAGAAGTAGACGACGACGGGCCGACCCTTGAACGACGAGAGCCGGACCTTGTCGCCGTGCTGATCCACGAGGGTGAACGCCGGCGCCCTGTCGCCGATCTGCAGGTTCGCCACGGTCGCCTCCGGGTGCGCTCGGATCATCGGAACGACCCGTAGCATGACCCACCGTGCAGCGTCGGACCACCATCGAGCTGGCGGTCCCGACGGCTGAGGCGGAACGGATCGTTCGGGACGCACTGGGTCTCGATGCGCAACTGCGGGGCGCCCTGCCCGGCGACGTCCACGCCGTGGTGTGCGCCACCGTGTCGACCACCTCGGCCGGCTGCCGGGTCGCGCTGGTCGCGGACCAGGACCTCGCCGTGCCGTTCTTCGGTCCGGTGTTCCGACTCGTGGACCGGTACGCGCTGCGCCGCGGGCTGCGCCACGCAGCGGCCGTGATCCGGGCTGCGGCCGACGGGACCGACCCGCCGGAGCCGATCCGTCCCTCGCCGGTGTCACCACCGGCCCCGTTCGACGAGGCCCAGATCGGATTCCTGGCCACCGCCGCCATGTGCGCGGCGATCGCGTCGTTCGGGGCCGCCCTGTTCGGTCAGAACGGCGACGCCATCGCGCGGTCCTTCGACGTGTCGGACGCCGGGCTCGGGACGGCGCTGGCGGTCACCCGCATCGGCGTGCTCATGTCCCTCGTGGCCGCCGTGGCCGCCGACCGGATCGGGCGGCGGCGGGTGATCCTGTGGTCGGTCCTCATGG
>JBEAXD010000011.1:0-5358 GCA_041159995.1 Actinomycetota bacterium
GTCGCACCCTGCGCACCCTGCGCACCCGTCGCACCCTTGGCACCCGCCGGGCCGGTGGCACCCTTCACGCCGGTCGCACCCGTCGCACCCACCAGACCCTGCGATCCCGTCGGACCCGTGACGCCCTTGACGCCGGTCGAACCGCTCGCACCGGTCGGACCCGTGATGCCGACACCCGTCGGACCCGTCGCACCGGTGGCACCCGTCGCACCCCGGGCACCCGTCGCACCCGTCGCACCCGCCGGACCCTGCGGACCGGCCGGGCCCACCGGGCCCTGGGCACCGGCCGCACCGACGGTGCCCTCCGCTCCGGTCGCACCCGTCGCACCCGTCGCACCCGTCGCACCCGTCGGACCGGCGAGGCCCTGCGCTCCGGTCGGCCCGGCGTATCCACCGATCGGCAGGGGCACCTCATCGACCGAGCACCCCGAGATGTCGACCGCGACGTGGGTCACCGTTCCGTCGACCATGTTGAAGCAGAGCCATCCGGTCGTGGACGGTCCGTACTCGGCCGACCGCAGCGACACCGACAGTCGGTTTCCGGTTGCGGCACCCGCAACGGTCGCCGGCCCCGAGACGAGGGCTGCGGCACTCAGCGTGGCAACTGCGATCGAGCGCTTTGACGACATTGCTGTGACTCCAAGTGGTGATACCGGCTGAACGGAATGCAAATGTGCCGCGCTCCGTGAGATCACGCCACCCCCAAAACTGAGTATTCAGGCGGGGTTGAGCAGAATCTGAAGTTACTTCAGACAACGTGACCACGCTCAGCGTTCTCCCGATCATCGGCTGTCACCACGGAGCGTGATAATTCTGCGAACCGTGCGTTCACGGGAAATCCCACACTGCGCGGCGGTGCCACCGTCGGCGAACCCGCGGTCGAACGCTCCTCACCCAACAGTCCGGAGCCCGGGCACGTCCGGGAACCACCGGTACCGGGCCGCCATCGGTACCCTGCGCGTTCGCCGCCGAACCCGGAGCCTCACCGTGGCCGAGACCGTCACCACCTTCTGTCGGATCTGCGAATCGCTCTGCGGCCTCGAGATCACCGTCGAGGACGGCGCCATCACCCGCATCCGTCCCGACGACGAGCACGTCGCCACCGCTGGGTTCGCGTGCATCAAGGGCGTCAAGCAACACCGGCTCTACTCGTCACCCGACCGGCTCCGGTTCCCGATGCGGCGCACCGGCGAGCAGTGGGACCGGGTGTCGTGGGAGACCGCCGAGGCCGAGATCGGTGAGAAGGTCCGTTCGATCGTCGCCGAGCACGGACCCGACGCCGTGGCGATGTACGTCGGAACCGCGGCCGGGTTCAGCATGCTCCACCCGATCTTCGCCCAGGGCTTCATGGACGGTCTCGGGTCGCGGTCGATGTTCGCGAGCGCCACCCAGGACTGCGCCAACAAGTTCGCCGCGGCGCGGGAGATCTACGGGTTCCCGTTCACCCAGCCGGTTCCTGACGTCGACCGCACCGAGTGCCTCATCATCGTGGGGGCGAACCCCGTCGTCTCGAAGTGGTCGTTCCTGCAGGTCGCCGATCCGAAGAAGCGGCTGCGGGAGATCGCGCAACGCGGCGGTCGCGTCATCGTCGTCGACCCGCGCCGCACCGAGACCGCGAAGTCCGCCACCGACCATGTGTTCATCCGGCCGGACACCGACGTCTTCTTCTACCTGTCGTTCCTCCACGAACTCATCGCGAGCGGCGGCGTCGACCGAGCGATCGTCGATGTCCACACCACCGGCTTCGACGAGGTCGCGGCCCTGTGCGCACCGTGGACGCCGGAGCGCGCCGCCGAGGTCACCGGTATCGACCCGGCCGCCCTGCGCGAGATGGTCGCCGCCTACCGATCGGCCGGCGCCGCGGCCATGTACTCGTCGACCGGCGTGAACATGGGGTCCAACGGGGTGCTCGGCTTCTGGCTCCAGGAGGTCATCAACGCGATCTCCGGCAACCTCGACCGCCCCGGCGGAACGGTCGTCGGGAAGGGCATCTTCGACTTCGCCAAGTTCGGGAAGCGGACCGGCACGCTCATGAGTGAGGACGTCTCCCGGGTCGGGGGGTTCCGCAAGACGAACGACGCGTTCCCCGGGGGCATCCTCGCCGACGAGATCCTCACCCCCGGGCGCGGCCAGATCCGAGCACTGTTCGTCACCGGCGGGAACCCGCTCCTCACGATGGCGAACGCCGGTCGGCTCAAGGAGGCGTTCGAGTCACTCGAACTCCTCGTGACCGTCGACATCTACCGGAACGAGACCGGGTCACTCGCGCACTACACGCTGCCCGCGACCGATCCGCTCCAGCGGGCCGACCTGCCGTTCATCTTCCCGCTGGTGCTCGGCATGCAGTCACGCCCGTACCTGCAGGCGACCCGGGCCGTGGTCGAGCCCCGGGACGATCAGCGCGACGAGGCGTCGATCTACCTCGCGCTCGGGAAGGCGTGCGGCGCGCCGATCTTCGGCTCGAAGCCGGCGCAGCGATTCCTCGAGCGCATGGCGAACAAGCACGCCCGCAGGCGCGGTCTGCCCCGCCCCACCGTGCCGGCCGAGAAGGTGCTGAACGCGCTGCTGCGGGTGTCGCGCCAGGGCTCGTTCAAGAAGCTGCTCGCCTCACCGCACGGCGTGCGCCGACCGGACCTCCCCGCCGGGACGTACCTCGGGGCACGCGTGGTCACCGACGACGGCCGGGTGCACCTCGCCCCCGAACGGCTCATGACCCGGGCCGGGAGCCTCGACGCCGAGTTCGACGCAGCGAAGGATCGCGCCGATCGCCTGCTGCTCATCTCGAAGCGTCACGTGAAGACCCACAACTCGTGGACCCACAACCACGAGGAGATGGTGGCCAACGACTTCACCACCAACCACGTCTACCTGCATCCGGACGACGCGGCCCGTCTCGGCCTCGCCGATGACGACCTCGCCGACGTCTCGAGTGCGACGGCCACGGTGCGCATCCCGGTGCGCACGATCGAGGACCTCATGCCGGGGGTGTGCGCGATGCCCCACGGCTGGGGTCACCAGCACGCCACCGGCCTCTCGGTCGCATCCCGCACCACCGGAGTGAACGTGAACCTGCTCGTCGCCGACGGACCCGACGCGGTCGATCCTGCCTCGGGCATGTCGCACCTCACCGGGATCCCGGTCGACATCGCGCCGGCGGCGGGTCCCCTCGACCCGACCTCGTGGTCGGGCATCACCCCGGTGACGTCCGGCGCGCCGGACGCCTAGCGGCCGAGCGTCACCGCTTGGTCACGAGCGGATGCGCCTCGAAGAACCTCCACATGATCTCGTTGGCATCGATGGTCATGGTGGTGCGCCCGACGATCGTGCTGATGCCCGCCGAGAACTCGCTGCCCGGCCAGGTGTGCCCGCCCTCCGCGATGCGGTGGAGCTGCACGTCGGCCCGACCCCGACACCCGGTGTAGGCGATGCGGGTGACGTCGCTCGACACCTTCTTCGTGCGCGCCGTGGTCCCGCAGCCATTGCGCTTGGCCCAGGCCTTCGTGATCTTCGGGACGCTCGGACCGGCGGTCGCCTCCTTCGGCAGGCCACCGGAGTCGCTGAGACGCTTGCCGGAACCGTCGGCGGCCGGGAGGTTGAGCGCAGCGCCGCCGAGTCCCCCGGTGTAGGTGACGAAGTCGTCGTCGGTGCCGTGGAACGCGACGACCGGCACCGAACGCGCCGGCTTGCAGCCCTTCGGCGCCTGGATGCCCGCGACCGGTGCCGCGGCCGCGAACCGGTCGGCGGCGACGCAGGCGAGCGCGCTCGTCATGAACGCACCGTTCGACAGGCCGGTGACGAAGACCCGGTTGCGGTCGATGCACCGCTCGGCCTCGATCTGATCGAGCATCGCCTCGATGAACGCGATGTCCGGGCTGGTCGCCAGGGCGGTGTCCCAGCGCGGCACCGGGCCCTGACCCTGCGGGGTGACGGTGATGAAGCCCTCGGTCTCACCGAGCTTCGCGAGACCGCTCATGAGCCGGTGGACGGTCGCGCCCTCGCTGTAACCGTGGAGGTCGACCACGAGCGGCGCGGGCTTGGAGCCAGTGGCGGTGGTCGGGACGTTCTCGTAGTACCACCGGGTCGCGTACTCGCCGGTCTGGCCGGGGACGGCCACCCGAACCTCGGTGTCGACCGTCCGGGCCGCGTCGATCGCGCGCGGCGTCGTGCACCCGGCCGACGGGCGGGCCTTGACCTTTGCGGCCGGCGTCGCCGCTCCCGCCGGTGTGATCGCGGTGAGCGTGCCGACCGCGACGAGCGCTGCGAACGAACAACGGACGATGCGGTGCCGCATGGTTCCCCCAGGTTCGACGAGCGCGCCGATGCGCCCGCGTACGGCCGGGAGCCTACGGCGCGTTCGTGCGCATCGGCGGACGGGCCCTCGTGTCCGACCCCCCTGCGATCATCACCTCGCACCCCCGGAGGACCCGGGGCGCTCATCCCGGGCGCACCCGATCTCCACGACCAGGAGGCACCACCACCAACACGACCGAGACCGCCATCGCCCTGTCCACCGCCGGAGCGTCCGCGTGCGACGCCGCCCGAGCCCTGCTCACCGGCACCGGCCTGCTTGCGATCTTGCAGCAGTACACCGAGCCGCTCGACCCCGAGGCGCCCGTGATCGGCGTCCCCGACGTCGAGGTGATCGCCTCGGCGCTCGAGCGGAGCGCTCACGCCGCGTTGGCCGCCGCCGACCGTGCGGTCGCCATCGCCGGGGCGGCCGAGCTCGGCGATGAGATCGACGAAACGGCGCTCGCCGATGCGGTCAACGCCGCTTCGAGTGCCGCCGATGCGGCGCAGCGGTGCCTGCGGGCCCTCGGAACGTGCGTGCTCGGTGCGACCTCCCAGCAGGAAACGTCCGATGGCGTGCATCTGCATGAGCACGCGGCGAGCCTCGCCATCGTCGAGGCCGCCGAGGACATCCGCCTCGGCGAGGACGCCTGGCCGGCGCTCGCCGCCACCCGGGCCGAACTGGTCACCGAGGTCGCCGCCGTCTGCTGCCGCCTCCTCCTCGAGGAGGCCGACGACGAGCACACCCTCGTGAGCTGGGAACTCCCGAACGGTTCGTTCGTCACGCTCGCAGGCGACACCCGCGGCATCTGCACCCTCGCCGAGGACGTCGAGCGGACCGACGAACTCGACGCCGGGACCGCTGCGGTGCTCACGCACCTCGGCTGGCCCGAGGGATCGTTCGGTGGTCCGAAGATCTCGGCCTGCACCGAGTGGTACGTCGAGGACGAGGGCGTGGTCGTGTCCGAGATCGCCCGCCTCGTGGTCGGGACCCTCATCGAGGTCCTCGGTGCCACCGACGTCGGCGAGCTCACCCGCACCCGGACCCTCGCCTCCGCCGACACGCTCTGA
>JBEAXD010000039.1:0-10948 GCA_041159995.1 Actinomycetota bacterium
CGTACTTCGTCGGCGAGGAGCCGGCGCCGTGGCCCCGGGCCGCCTCGATCCAGAAGTGCGTGCGGGCCGGGGGCAAGCACAACGACCTCGACGACATCGGTCGCACGAACCGCCACTTCTCCTTCTTCGAGATGCTCGGCAACTTCTCGTTCGGCGACTACTTCAAGGCCGAGGCCATCCCGTTCGCCTGGGAGCTCTACACGGAGGGCCTCGATCTCGACCCGAACCGGCTCTGGGTGACGGTGCACGAGACCGATGACGAGGCCGAGGCGATCTGGCGGGACGCCATCGGCGTGCCGGCCGAGCGCATCCAGCGGATGGGCGAGGACAACTTCTGGCGGATGGCCGATACCGGCCCGTGCGGACCGTGCACCGAGATCTTCTGGGACCTCGGTGCCGAGTTCGGGGCCGACGGTGGGCCCCTCCACGGATCCGAGGATCGCTTCGTGGAGATCTGGAACCTCGTCTTCATGCAGTACGACGCGCAGCCCGATGGTTCGCTCGTCCCCCTGCCGAAGCCGAGTGTGGACACCGGTGCCGGACTCGAGCGCAACCTCGCGGTGCTCCAGGGCGTGCCGACGGCCTGGGACATCGACCTGTTCCGGGAACTCATCGTCGCGGCCGAGGGCGCGACCGGCACGACCTACGGTGGCGGCGGCGAGCCCGACGTCTCCCTGCGCATCCTCGCCGAGCACGGTCGGGCCATGACCTTCCTCGTGTCCGACGGGGTCGTGCCCTCGAACGAGGACCGCGGCTACGTGCTGCGCCGCATCATCCGCCGGGCGGTGCGTCACGCGTACCGGCTCGGCACCCGCGACCTCGTCACGCCGCGCATGGTCGAGGCGACCATCGGCGTGATGGGGGAGGCCTACCCGGACCTCGCCAAGCACCGCGACCTCGTGCTCGGGATCGTCGGACGCGAGGAGGAGCGCTTCCTGCGCACGCTCCAACGCGGGGTGGATCTCCTCGATGACGTGCTCACCGAGGGCGACGTCACCGGTGACCGCGCGTTCTTCCTCCACGACACCCTCGGGTTCCCGATCGACCTCACCCGTGAGATCGCGGGGGAGCGGGAGCGGACGGTCGACCTCGAGGGCTTCGCGGCGCGCATGGAGGCCCAGCGCACTCGGGCTCGGGACGCGCTGAAGGCGGAGGGTGGGTCGGCGGCCGCGCCGGTGGAGCTCTACCGGGAACTGCTCGACGACCACGGACCGACCGAGTTCACGGGCCGGCAGGAGTACACGACCGAGGGCGCACGCGTCATCGGCATCATCGCCACCGGGGAGCGGCTCGGTCGGGCCGAGTCCGGGGCGGAGGTCGACGTGCTGCTCGATCGCACGCCCTTCTACGCCGAGTCGGGTGGTCAGGTGGGCGACACCGGGACGATCACGGGCCCGGAGGGGCTCGAGGTTCGGGTCCTCGACACGGTGTACGCCATCCCGGGGACGCTGTCGCTGCACCGCGCCCGCGTCGTGGCCGGCGAACTCGACGAGGGCGCGACGGTGACCGCGGCGATCGACGGCGATCGCCGCGACGACATCCGCCGGAACCACACCGCGACCCACATCCTCCACTGGGCGCTGCGCGAGGTGCTCGGCGACCACGTGAAGCAGGCCGGTTCGCACGTGGGTCCCGATCGGCTGCGGTTCGACTTCAGTCACTACGAGGGGGTTGCGCAGGCCGATCTCGACCGGATCGAGGCGCTGGCGAACCGTGAGGTCATCAGCGATGCGCCCGTCCGTCACTACGAGACCTCGAAGGCGCACGCGGAGAGCATCGGTGCGATCGCGTTCTTCGGCGACAAGTACGGCGAGCTCGTACGGGTGCTCGAGGCCGGACCGCACTCGACGGAACTCTGCGGGGGCACCCACGTGCACGCGCTCGGTTTCATCGGCCCGGTGCGCATCCTGAGCGAGGGTTCGGTCGGCGCGAACCTCCGCCGCATCGAGGCGGTGACGGGAACGCATGCGCTCGACCGCATCCGGGAGGAGGACGAACGCATCCGCGGCGTCGCCGCCCTCGTGAACGCCACGCCGGCCGAGGTGCCGGAGAAGGTCGAACGCCTCGTCGCCCAGGTGCGGACGCTCAACGAGGAGATCGCGGCGCTGCGGTCCCAGGCGGCTGCGGCCCAGGCCGGTGATCTCGCAGCGAGCGCGGTGGACGGTGTCGTCGCCCTGCGCCGGGACGGGCTCGGACCCGACGACCTGCGCCTGCTCGTGACGGCGGTGCGGGACCGGCTCGGTTCGGGGATCGTCGCGATCGTGGGCCTCGGACCGGACGGCACGAAGGCGGGCATCGCGGTCGCGGTGACCAAGGACCGGGTCGAGGCCGGCGGGTCGGCCGCCGTGATCGCTCAGGGCGCGGCGCGAGCGCTCGGGGGCGGCACCGCGAAGAATCCGGAACTCGTCGTCGGGGGCGGACCGAGGATCGACGGCATCGACGAGGCCCTCGAACTCGTGCGCGCCGCGGCGAGTGCCGCGTCCGCCGGGTGAGCCGGGTCCTCGGCGTCGACCTCGGCGAGCGCCGCATCGGGCTCGCCACCTCGGACCCGACCCGCACGGTCGCCGGTCCCCACGCCGTCCTCGTCCGGAGCGGCGATCCCGATGGCGATCGGCGGGCGATCATCGCGGTGGCGCGGGAGGAGGGGGTCACGACGGTCGTGGTCGGGTTGCCGCTCAAGCTCTCGGGCGGGCGCGGCGCCGCGGCCCGGGCGGCCGAGGCGGAGGTGACGGCCCTCGCAGCCCTCGCGCCCGACCTCGAGGTGGTGCTCTGGGACGAGCGCATGACCACCTCGATCGCCGAACGCACCCTCCTCGAGGGCGACGTCCGCCGCGCCGACCGCAAGCAGGTCATTGACAAAGTGGCCGCAGCGGTCCTGCTCCAGGGCTGGTTGGACGCGCACCGGAGTTGAGGGTGGGGGGAGTGACCCCTCCGGGGTCCCCCGATGCGCAACGATGGCCCGATGACCGCACCGCAGGAGCCCCGCACCCCACCGAGGCCGCGGTGGATCCGGGTCACCGCGGTGCTCCTCGTGGTCACGCTCGTGCTCGGGGTCACCGCTGCGGTCGGGGGCTGGCTGCTCGTCGATCCGCCCGGCGGGCCGGGCGAGGAGGTGACGGTCACGATCCCGAGTGGCGCCTCGGTGGCGGCGATCGGATCCCAGCTCGCCTCGGCCGGCGTCGTGCCGAACGCGTTCGCCTTCCGCATGTACGCCCGTGTCACGGGCGCGGGACCGTTCCAGGCCGGCGAGTACCGCCTCGCCGAGGACGCCGGGGTGCCCGGTGCGATCCGCACCCTCGAGGCGGGTCCGCGGCAGCGCTACCAGCGACTCGCGCTGCCGCCCGGCATGACGGTCGCGATGATCGCCGCGCGGGTCGGCGAGCTCCCGGGTCGATCGGCGGAGCGGTTCCTCGAGGTGGTGGCGAGCGGTGCCGTCCGGTCCCGCTTCCAACCGGAGGGCACGACCTCGCTCGAGGGACTCACCTGGCCAGACACCTACTACGTGACCGAGGACGAGGACGAGGTGGTGATCCTGCGTCGCATCGTCGATCGGTACGACGCCGAGGTCGTCCGTCTCGGCATCCCGGGTGCGGCCCGCGCCCGCGGTGAGTCCGTCTACACGGCGACGATCGTCGCCTCGCTGATCCAGGGGGAGGCCGGGGTCGAACGTGATCGGCCCCTCATCTCGGGGGTGATCGCCAACCGCCTCGCCCGCGACATGCTGCTCCAGATCGACGCGACCCTGCTGTACGCGCGCGGGGATCGGGGACCGCTCACCGACGCCGACTTCGCCCGGCCGGGTCCGTACAACACCTACCGAGTGAGCGGGCTCCCGCCCACGCCGATCATGACGGTGAGCGCCGCCTCGATGAATGCCGCGGTCGCGCCGGCCGCGGTGCCGTACCTTTACTACGTGCTGTGGGACGAGGACGGTGGCCACCGGTTCGCCGAGACGTACCGGGAGCACCTGGCGAACATCGCCGACGCCCGACGGCGGGGGATCCTGTGAGTCGGCCCCCGGTGACCGGCGCAACCCGTCTCTGCGCGGTGATCGGTGATCCCGTGCGTCACTCGCAGTCACCCCGGCTCCACAACGCCGCGTACGACGCGCTCGGACTCGACCGTATCTACCTCGCGCTCGAGGTGCCGGCCGGGCACGGACGGGCGGCGGTCCGGTCGATGCTCGATCTCGGCATCGACGGGCTCAACGTGACGATGCCGCACAAGGAGGATGCCGCGGCCGCATGCGATGAGCTCACGGCCGATGCCGCCGTCCTGCGCTCGGTGAACACGGTCGTGCGGCGCGAGGACGGCACGCTGCTCGGTGCGTCGACGGACGGGGAGGGATTCCTCCGCTCGCTCGCCGACGCCCAGGTCGATCCGGCGGGTGCCGGAGTGCTCGTCGTCGGCGCGGGCGGTGCCGCGCGCGCCGTCGTGGCCGCGCTCGGTCGCGTCGGTGCGGCGGTCACCGTGGCGGGCCGTCGGCCGGAGGCCACCGCGGCCGCGGCCGCGCTCGCGCCGGACGGTCGCGCGGTGGACCTCGATGCCGTGGGCTCGGTGCTCGGTGCGGTGACGCTCGTCGTGCAGGCGACCCCGCTGGGCATGGACGGCACGTCGCTGCCCTTCGACCCCGCGGGACTGGGGCCCGACCACTCGGTCTGCGACCTCGTGTACCACCCGAGCGTCACCCCGCTGCTCTCGGCGGCCGCCACCCGCGGGGCTCGGACGGTCGGCGGGATCGGGATGCTGCTGCACCAGGCGGCCCTCGCGTTCGAGCTCCACACCGGCCACGGTGCACCGCTCGACGCGATGCGCGCCGCGCTCGACTGACCCGCGGTCCGATCCGTCCGGTTCGCCACGATCCGAGAGGTTCCCGCGGGCCGGGAACCTGAGGATCTCCTCAACCCGGCGGTCCTCTGTGCCGATGACCGCGGGCGTGACGGGATCGTGGGCGTCGAGAGAGGGTGAGTGACGTGGGGCTGCAGGGGACGATCGACACGCTGCCGGTGGCCGAGGTGCTCCGGATGCTGTGTGCGGTGGGGCAGCAGGGTGTGCTCGAGGTGCGCGGCGACGCGACCCGGGCCTCCCTCAGCCTCGAGGCGGGTGACCTCGTCGCGGGCGACATCGATGGCCTCGTCTCGGCCCCTCCGGACCGGGCCGCCCTCGTGCTGCGCCTCGTCGACGTGCTGACCGGCGCCCTCCGCATCGATCAGGGCGGCTACACCTTCCGGCCCGGTCGCGCGGAGGCCGCGGCGGTCGGCCGGGTCCCGCTCGACGAGGTCCTCGATCGAGCCCGCGCCGCGGCCGAGGCCTGGGCGCCCGTCGCCGCGACCGTGCCGTCCTTCGATGCGGTGCCGGTGCTCGTGGACACGGGGGGCGACGACGAGTCGCTCACCCTCAACCGGTCGGCGCTCCGTCTCGTGGCCGCGATCGACGGACGTCGCACCGTGGCCGAGGTGGGCGGGCGGTGCGACCGCAGCGCCGCCGAGGCCGCGGTCCCGCTCGCCGGGCTCATCGCCCGTGGCGTGGTCGAACTCCGATCCGCGGCGATCGGGTCGCCGACCGTGGCGGCCCCGCCCGTGGACCCCGCGCCCTCCCAGATCGTGGAGGAGGTGGCCCGCGAGCAGGCGGCACTGGCGGCTCGTCTGGTCGAGCACCGGGCTCCCGAGACCGATGCGGCCAGCCGGGCCCTCGCCGATCTGGCGGGCCTCGACGGGCCCGTCCCGATCGCCGAGCCCCCGGTCCCGACCGATGCGCTCGGGACCGAGGTCTCCCCGGAGGCCGAGCACCTGGCCGCGCTGGCCGCCGAACTGGGCCACGGGGCGCCGGCCGAGGAGTCCGGGACCCCCGGCGAGCACACGACCATCACGGCGGACCGGGGCGCCCTGCTGCGGCTCTTCTCAGGGCTGCGCAGCGAGAACGCCTGACCTGCGGCCGGCCTCGGGCCGGGTCCCGCTCGGGTGCCGGGTCCGTGAGGATCGCGAAATCGGGCCGAAGGCCCTACAGCCGGCACCCCGGAGCGCCGATACTGGTCGGGTGATGCGCCGACGTCGGGTCGGCGCACCGTCGGGGAGATGAACCGTGTCGGACGGCACGCCGCTGGGTGCACTGCTCGTCGAGAGTGGTCTCATCACGAACGACCAGCTCGCGGCCGCGCTCGAGCAGCAGGCCCAGACCGGCCGTCCGATCGGACGCGTGCTCATCGAGCAGGGCGTCCTCGCCGAGAGCGACCTCGTCCGCACCCTCGCCAAGCAGGTCGGCCTCGAGTTCGTCGATCTGACCGAGCACCCGATCGACGCGACCATCGCGTCCCTCATCCCCGAGGGTCTCGCCCGCCGTTACCAGGCCCTGCCGATCGCCTGGGACGACGACGTGCTCGTCGTGGCGATGGCGGACCCCTCGAACGTCCTGGCGGTCGACGACATCCGGGCGCTCACCGGCGCGCAGGTCCGCTCCGTGGTGGCCACCGCGGCCCAGATCCGCGACGCGATCGATCGCTTCCACCGCCTCGACGGCGAGGTCGACGATCTCGCCACGCAGGCCGCCGACGAGGCGGGCGAGGGCGAGGACCTCACGAACGTCAGCGCCGTGGTCGAGGACGCGCCGATCGTCAAGTTCGTCAACCTCCTCATCACCCAGGCCGTGGCGGACCGGGCCTCCGACATCCACGTCGAACCGACCGACCGCGATCTGCGCATCCGGTTCCGGGTCGACGGCGTGCTCCACGAGGTCATGCGCTCGCCGAAGGCGATCCAGGCCGGCGTGATCAGTCGCCTCAAGGTGATGAGCGAGATCAACATCGCGGAGCGTCGGATCCCGCAGGACGGCCGCATGTCGCTCACCGTGGGCGGCAAGCCCGTGGACCTGCGGGTCGCCACCCTGCCGACCGTGCACGGCGAGAAGGTCGTCATGCGCATCCTCGACAAGAACCAGGCGCTGCTCACCCTGCAGGATCAGGGCTTCCTGCCCGACACGCTGGAGCGGTACGAGCGTTCGTTCAAGAAGCCCTACGGCACGATCCTCGTCACCGGGCCGACCGGTTCCGGCAAGTCGACGACGCTGTACGCCACGCTGAACGTGCTCAACGACGTGTCGCGCAACATCATCACGGTCGAGGATCCGGTCGAGTACCGCCTCCCCGGGATCAACCAGATCCAGATCAACCCGAAGGCGGGGCTCACGTTCGCAGCCGCCCTGCGGTCCATCCTGCGGGCCGACCCCGACGTGCTGCTGGTCGGGGAGATCCGCGACCGGGAGACGGCGGTCATCGCGATCGAGGCGGCCCTCACCGGTCACCTCGTGCTGTCCACCCTCCACACGAACGATGCGGCCTCGACCCCGATGCGTCTCCTCGAGATGGGCGTCGAGCCGTTCCTCGTCACGAGTGCCCTCGATGCCGTGCTGGCCCAGCGCCTCGCCCGCCGCCTCTGCGACCGGTGCAAGGAGGCGTACCAGCCGACCGAGGAGGAGCTCATCGCCGCCGGCTGGCAGATGGAGCGGATCGACATCGGCGAGTGGCCGACCCTCCACCGGGCGGTCGGCTGCGCGGCCTGCGCCCGCACGGGCTACCGGGGCCGGTTCGCGCTCCACGAGGTCATGCCCATGTCCGAGGAGCTCGAGCGGCTCATCATCGAGCGGCGCTCGGTCGAGGACATCTCGAAGGTCGCCCTGATGGAGGGCATGGTGCCCCTGCGCCAGGACGGGCTCCGCAAGGTCGGGCTCGGGATGACCTCGATCGAGGAGATCTTCCGGGTCGTGGCCTGAGGCCAAGGGCCCAGATTCGCGCTACAGGTCCGGCCCGGACCGGCCGATACCCCCTCCGCTGATGGATCGCGGGAGGCGATGAGATGCTGGCCAGTCAGGCACGGATGTTGGGCGAGTTCCTGGTGGAGCGGCACGTGCTGTCCCGCGACGACCTCGCGATCGCCATGGCCGAGGCCCGGCGCCGCAGCGAGCCGATCACCCAGGTGCTGATCCGCAACGGCATGGTGGGGGAGAAGGATCTCACGGCCGCGCTCGCCGACACGGTGGGCCTGCGGTTCGTCGACTTCTCGGAGACGCCGATCCACCCCGATGCGGCCTCGACGGTGCCCGAGGACCTCGCTCGCGAGCGGGTCGCGGTGGGTGTCGACTTCGACGGTCCGCGTCTCGTCGTCGCGTTCGCCGATCCCGGTGACGACGACGCGGTGACCGCGGTGGGTCGGGCGACCGGGTACGAGATCGTCGCCGCCGCGGGCAGCCGCTACGAGATCCTCCACGCGCTCGACCAGATCTACGGCGTCGGTGCGGCGGGCGAGGCCGGTGGTGACGACGGCCTGCTCGGCGACGAGGCACCGGCGGTCCACATCAACGACCTCCTCGACATGGTCCTCGCTCAGCAGGGATCCGACCTGCACCTCACCGCCGGCTCGCCGCCGGTGATCCGCGTGCACGGGGAGCTCCGTCCGGTCGAGGGTCTCGAGCCGCTCAACGGGTCGCAGATCCGCGAGATGGTCTACGCCATCCTCACCCAGAAGCAGCGCGAGAAGTTCGAGGACGACCTCGAACTCGATGCCTCGTACACGCTCCCCGGTCGCAGCCGGTTCCGGCTCAACGTGTTCCTCCAGCGGGACTCCGTCGGTGCGGTCATGCGGACGATCCCCTACGAGATCGTGGCGCTCAAGGATCTCGGACTGCCGCCGGCCGTCGCGAACTTCGCCGACATGCCCCGGGGCCTGGTGCTCGTCACCGGCCCGACCGGGTCCGGCAAGTCCACGACGCTCGCCTCGCTCATCGACATCGTGAACCGGGAGAAGGCGCTCCACATCATGACCGTGGAGGACCCGATCGAGTTCCTGCACACCCACAAGAAGTCGGTCGTGAACCAGCGCGAGGTGGGGGAGGACACGCACTCCTTCTCCAACGCGCTGCGCCACGTGCTGCGTCAGGACCCGGACGTGATCCTCGTGGGAGAGATGCGCGACCTCGAGACGATCTCCACCGCGCTGACCGCGGCCGAGACCGGCCACCTCGTCTTCGCGACGCTGCACACCCAGGACGCCCCGCAGTCGATCGACCGCATCATCGACGTGTTCCCGTCCCACCAGCAGCAGCAGATCCGGGTCCAGCTGGCTGCGACCCTGCAGGGCATCGTGACCCAGCAGCTGGTGCCGACCGCGGACGGACGCGGTCGGGCGGTGGCCGCCGAGGTGCTCGTCGCCACGCCGGCCATCCGGAACCTCATCCGGGAGGGGAAGATCCACCAGATCTACTCGCTCATGCAGACGGGCGGGAAGCACGGGATGGTCACGATGGACCAGAGCCTCGCCACCCTCGTGCGCACGGGCCGGATCTCCCAGGAACTCGCCTACGAGCGGTGCACGAACGTCGAGGACCTGCGCCGCCTGATCCAGAGCGGAGGCCTCTGAGATGACCGCGACCTTCACCTACCGCGTCCGGGACCGCGCCGGGAAGATCGTCGAGGGGCGCCTCGACGGTGACGACGAGGCACTCGTCGTCCGGCGCCTGCGTGAGATGGGCTACACGCCGATCTCGATCGAGCGCAAGGACTCGTCCCGTCTGTCCGCCGACATCAAGATCCCGGGCCTCACGAACCGGATCGCGCTCAAGGACGTCGCGGTGTTCTCGCGACAGTTCGCGACGATGATCAACTCGGGCCTCTCGCTGCTGCGGGCGCTGGCCATCCTGTCCGAGCAGACGGAGAACGCCGAGCTGGCCCGTGTGGTCGGCGAGGTGCGCCTCGACGTCGAGCGCGGGTCCTCGTTGTCCGCCGCGCTCACCCGCCACCCGAAGGCGTTCAACCGCCTGTACGTATCGATGGTGCGCTCGGGTGAGGTCGGAGGTTCGCTCGACCAGGTCCTCATGCGGCTCGCCGACACGATCGAGAGTCAGGTCGAACTCCGGCGCAAGGTCAAGTCGGCCATGACCTACCCTGTCGTCGTCTTCGCCCTCGTCGTCATCATCGCCGGCGCGATGCTGCTGTTCATCGTGCCCCAGTTCAAGGGGATCTACTCCGAACTCGGCGGCACCCTGCCGCTGCCGACGCGGATCCTCATCGCCATCTCGGACCTGCTGAAGCGGTTCTTCCTGCCGCTCGGCCTCGTCGCCGGGATCATCGGGTACGGGCTCCGCCGTTGGGCCCGGTCCCCGCAGGGCCGTCCGCGCTGGGACGCCATGAAGCTCCGGATGCCGGTGTTCGGCCTCCTCGTGCGCAAGACGGCGCTCGCCCGGTTCGCCCGGACCCTCGCCGCGCTGACCCGATCGGGTGTCGGCATCCTCGAGGCCCTCGACATCGTCGCCGACACCTCGGGCAACGAGGTCGTGGCCGCAGCGTTGCGCGACACCCAGCAGGCGGTGAAGCGCGGCGACACGCTCGCCCGGCCGCTCGAGCACCACGAGGTGTTCCCGCCGATGGTCGTGCAGATGATCGCCGTCGGCGAGGAGACGGGCGCGCTCGACGAGATGCTCGACAAGATCGCCGACTTCTACGACTCCGAGGTGGAGGCCACGGTCGACGCGCTCACCTCGCTCATCGAGCCGCTCCTCATCGTCGTGATGGGTGCGACCGTGGGTGGCATGGTGATCTCGCTCTACCTGCCGATGTTCAACATCATCAAGCTCATCAAGTAGCCGACCGACCCGGAGGGCGTCAGCGGCCGAGCGCCCGCCGGGCCTCGGTGGCGTCGCGCCACACCCCGAGGGCGATGCCCTGGGCGAGCGCGTTGCCGAGGGTGGTCGCCTCGGCCGGGCCGCGTTCGATCGGGAGTCCGCAGCGCGCGCCGATCCGGTCGACGATCCCGTCGGCCGCCACGGCCCCGCCGAACACGACGAGACGGTCCGGGGGCTCCCCGAGGTCGAGTCGCTCCACCGCGTCGGCGACGGCGTCGGCCATCGACTCGACGGTCGACGCGACGACCGCGGTCCGGTCAGCCGGGTCGATACCCGCGAG
>JBEAXD010000070.1:0-8598 GCA_041159995.1 Actinomycetota bacterium
CGGCACGGGGGTGCGCATCTCGGAGCTCGTCGGTCTCGATCGGGGGGACCTCGACCTCGAGGACCGGTTGGTTCGGGTGCTCGGGAAGGGGAGCAAGGAGCGGGTCGTGCCCGTCGGTGGGAGCGCGCACCGAGCGCTCCTCGCCTACCTGCGCGACGGTCGCCCGGTGCTCGAGCGGCCCGCCACCCGGAGGCTGCCGGGTGATCCGCTCCTGCTCAACGCCCGCGGCGGTCGCCTGACCCGGCAGTCCTGCTGGCGGATCGTGACCGCGGCCGGTGCACGCGTCGGCCTCACCGGGCGACTCTCGCCCCATGTGTTGCGACACTCCTGTGCGACGCACATGCTCGACCACGGCGCGGACATCCGGGTGGTCCAGGAGCTGCTCGGACACGCGAGCCTGTCCACGACGCAGGTGTACACGAAGGTGAGCCCGGAGCGGCTGCGAGCGGTCTACGAACTCGCCCATCCGAGGGCCGGCCGCATGAGCGCACGGCGGTAGGTTCGCCGCCATGACGGAGGTGCCCACGATCGCCCGCCCCCGGAGTGCCCACCTCCGGCACCTCGTGCGACGGTTCCTCGGCGCGCTCTCGCCCGCAGCACCTCGCGATGCCGACACCGAGTGGGCGGAGTCGCGACTCACGGACCCGGAGCGTGTGGTGTTCGCCGCGATGGCGAACCATGATCGTCGGCACGCGATCGGGGTCGCTCGGCGTACGGTCGAGGCGCTCGGCCCGGCGGGGCCCGAGGACGTGGCCGCGGCCGCGCTGCTCCACGACGTCGGCAAGATCCACGCCCGGCTCGGACCCGTGGGCCGGGCGATCGCGACCGTGCGGATCGCGTGCCGGGGTCGGGACCGGGTGCGGGCTGAGGTCACTCGCAGCGAGCGGGCTCGTCGTCGGGCGATCTACGCGGACCACGCGGCGATCGGTGCCGCGGATCTCCGGGCGCGCGGGGCGCGCGCCCGTGTGGCCGGGTGGGCCGAGGTGCACCACGACCCGAGCCGGTGGCCCGAGAGCGGTTTCGATCCGATCGCCACCGCCGCGCTGCACGCGGCCGACGATGACTAGCGAGCTCGGGGGAGCAGACCGGCGGCGCTGCGCACCCGTTCGAGCACGGGCGCGGCGATCGCCTCGGCCGCCTCGGCTCCCCGTTCCAGGATGCGTGCGACCTCGCCGGGATCGCGTTCGAGTTCGGCGAGTCGGGCCTGGAGCGGTTCGATGAGCGCCACGACCGCATCGGCCGCGGCACCCTTGAGCGCCCCGTACCCCTGGCCGGCGAACTCGGTGGCGACCGCGGTGACGTCCCGGTCGGTGGCGGCCGCGAGGATCTCGAGCAGGTTGGACACCCCCGGCTGCCCGGTGGGGTCGTAGTGGATCTCGCCCACCGAATCCGTCACCGCGCTCTTGATCTTCTTGGCGATCCGGTTCGGTTGGTCGACGAGGAGGATCGACCCCGCGTCCGATTCCGCCGACTTCGACATCTTGGCCGTCGGGTTCTGGAGGTCCTTGACCCGCGCCGCCACGCTCGGGAACGTCGGGTCCGGGACGACGAGGGTCGGTCCGTACCGATGGTTGAAGCGGATCGCGATGTCGCGGGTCAGCTCGAGGTGCTGCCGCTGGTCGTCACCGATCGGCACGTGGGTGGTGTCGTAGGCGAGGATGTCGGCGGCCATGAGCACGGGGTAGTCGAGCAGGCCGACCGAGACGCTCTCCTGTCCCTTCCCCTTGTCCTTGAACTGGGTCATGCGCCGGAGTTCGCCGTAGGTGGCGACGCAGTTGAGCACCCAGGTGAGCTCGGCGTGGGCGCCGACGTGGCTCTGGACGAAGAGGACGCACCGCTCGGGGTCGAGGCCGGACGCCAGCAGGAGCATGGCGGTGCGGCGGGTTCGCTCGGCGAACGCCTGCGGGTCGTAGGCGACCGTCATGGCGTGGAGGTCGACCACGCAGTACAGGGCATCCGACCGGTGGGCGGGGTCGACGGGGGCCTCGGCGACCCATCGGCGGACGGCGCCGAGGTAGTTGCCGAGGTGCATCTCGCCGGTCGGCTGGATGCCGGAGAACACGCGCGTCATGGGCCGGGAGGCTACCCGCAGGGGTCCGCGGGTCCGGGAGGGGATCCCGGTAGATTCCGGGGTGCCATGGCGTACGAGGTCCGCACCGCGGTCTACGAGGGACCCTTCGATCTCCTGCTGCACCTGATCCTGCAGGAGGAGGTCGATCTCTGGGAGGTCTCGCTCACCGACCTCGTCGACGCGTTCCTCTCCGAGGTCGAGGCGATCGGCTCGCTGGACCTCGACGTCGCCACGCAGTTCCTGCTCGTGGCCGCCACCCTCATCGAGCTCAAGGCTCGCCGGCTCCTGCCCGGGCTGGCGGACGCCGAACTCGACGAGGAACTGCTCCGTTTCGAGGAGCGCGACCTGCTCCTCGCTCGCCTCCTCGAGTGCAAGACGTTCAAGGACGTCGCGGGCATGGTCGAGGCGCGACTGCGGCTCAACGCCCGATCGGTCCCCCGCAGCGCCGGTCCGGAGGAGCCGTTCCGTTCGCTCGCCCCGGACCCGCTCGAGCGCACCCCGCTCGAGCAGTTGCGGGCGGCGGCGGTCCGAGCCTTCGCGCCCAGGGAGGAGCCGACCCGCGAGGTCGACCTGTTCCACGTCCAGCCGATCCGCACCAGCGTCCGTGAGGCCATCGACGCGGTGCTCGTCGTGCTCCCGCGGGCCGGTGCGATGTCGTTCCGGGCGATCGTGGCCGGGATCGAGGACCGCATGGAGATCATCGTGCGCTTCCTCGCCGTCCTCGAACTGTTCAAGCAGGGCCAGGTCGACCTGACCCAGGTCGAGACCTTCGGCGACCTCACGGTCCGACGCCTCGACGAGGGCGAGCGTGCACTCGACCTCTCGAGCATCGACGACTGGGAGGACACCGTCCCCCGGGTGGCGGTCGAGGCATCGGCCGACGAGCGGATCGCCGAGGTGGAGCTCACCCACGACCTCGAGGCGAACCCCGCCGAGACGCCGGGCGTCGAGGTCGAGCCCACCCGCGCATGACGGACGTCGTCCCGTCGCCGGAGATCCGAGCGGCCATCGAGGCCGTGCTGCTCGCCGCGGTCGAGCCGGTCGAGCCGCAGCTGCTGGCCCAGTTGCTCGAACTCCCGGTCACCGACATCGAGGGCGCGTGCGCCGCGATGATGGAGACCTACGAGGCTGAGGGTCGAGGATTCACGATCGTCCGGGTCGCCGGCGGGTACCGGTTCCAGACCCATCCGGATCAGGTGGCCTACGTGGAGCGGTTCGTCCTCGAGGGTCAGAGCGCACGACTGTCGCCGTCCGCGCTCGAGACGTTGGCCATCGTCGCCTACAAGCAGCCGGTGTCACGAGCGCAGATCTCGGCCATCCGCGGGGTGAACGTCGAGTCGACGATGTCGACGCTCGAGGCGCGGGGCTACGTCGCTCCGGTCGGTACGGACACCGGCCCGGGTCAGGCGATCCTGTACGGCACGACGCGCCTCTTCCTCGAGCGCATGGGTCTCGACTCGTTGGCCGACCTGCCCTCGCTCTCCGGCTTCGTGCCCGAGGCCGAGGTGGTGGAGGCGCTCGAGCGCGGCCTGCGCGTGCGCGCCGAGGAGCACATCACGGCCGGAGCCGACGAGGCGCCGCCCGCCGGCGACTCCGCACCGGCCGACGCCTGAGCCCCGTGCCCGAGACCGACGGCGAGCGGCTCCAGAAGGTGCTCGCGCGTGCCGGGCTCGGCTCGCGTCGGGTCTGCGAGGAGCTCATCGCCGCCGGGCGCGTGCGGGTGGATGGCGAGGTCGCGGTCCTCGGGCGCCGTGTCGATCCGACCTCGGCCCGCATCACCCTGGATGAGGTGCCGGTGGTGACGCGCACCGACATCGTCCACTACCTGCTCAACAAGCCGCGCGGCGTCGTGACGACCGCCAGCGACCCTCAGGGCCGGCCCACGGTGATGGAACTGGTCCCGGGGGATCCCCGGGTCTTCCCGGTCGGGCGTCTCGATCTCGACACCGAAGGCCTGCTCGTCGTCACGAACGACGGCGAACTGGCCCAGGCCCTCACCCATCCGAGCCTCGGCGTCGAGAAGGAGTACCTCGCAGAGGTCCGCGGCGTGCCATCGCCGGCGGCGTTGCGACGCCTGCGCGAGGGGATCGACCTCGACGACGGTCCGACCGCCCCCGCGCACGTCGTCCTCGCCGACGAGCACGGCGGCAACGCCGCGATCAGCATCGCGATCCATGAGGGACGCAACCGGCAGGTGCGTCGGATGTGCGAGGCCATCGGGCACCCGGTGCGCCGATTGGTGCGTGTGCGGATCGGCCCCGTGCGGGACCCGGGGCTCCAGCCCGGAACCTGGCGCGTGTTGGCGCCGGCGGAGGTCCGCGCCCTCCACGCAGCGACCGGATCTCGGCCGGGGCCCGGCGCGGGGCGGGGCTAGCGTTGAGTCCCGTGCGAGTCATGGCCGTGCGCGGCGCGATCACCTGCGATGTCGATGCCCCGGAGGAGATCGACCGGCGAACCCAGCAGGTGGTGCGCGAGATGCTGGAGCGCAACGCGATCGAGCACGACGACATCATCAGCATCTTCTTCACCGCGACCGAGGACCTCACCAGCCAGTTCCCGGCGACCGGGGCCCGGGCACTCGGCCTCGGCGACGTGCCGTTGATCTGTGCTCGCGAGATCCCGGTCCCCGGGAGCCTGCCGCGTGTCGTCCGGGTGCTCATGCACGTCCACACCGCACGCACCCGAGGCGACATCGCCCACGTCTACCTCGAGGGTGCGCGGGTGCTCCGCGACGACCTCCCCGGGTGACCCGGTGCGCGTCGCCATCATCGGGACCGGCCTGATCGGTGGGTCGCTCGGGCTCGCCCTGCGGGCCCGTGGGCACCACGTCGTCGCCTTCGACCTCGACCCCGATCGCCTCGAGCGCGCCGCAGCGATCGGCGCGGTCGACGTGACGGCGGAGGATCCGAGCGTCGCGGTGGCCGACTGCGACCTCGCCGTGATCGCGACACCGGTCGGACGGGTCGGCGCCTCGGCGCTCGCGGCCCTCGATGCCGGTGCGCCCGTGGTGACCGACGTGGGTTCGGTGAAGGCGCCCGTCGTCGCCGAGGTCTCGGTCCACGGTCGAGCCGACCGCTTCGTCGGCGGTCACCCGATGGCCGGTTCGGAGCAGGACGGGCTCGACGGTGCCGATGCGGACCTGTTCCTCGGGGCGACCTGGGTCCTCACCCCGGTCGCCGGCACCGATCCCGATGCCCACGCCGCGGTCCGCACGCTGGCGACCGCGGTCGGGGCCGAGGTGGTGGAGATCGCTCCGGCCGAGCACGACGCCCTCGTGGCGGTGGTGAGTCATGTGCCGCAGCTCGCCGCGACCACGCTCATGGACGTCGCCGCCGCCGGGGCCGACGGTTCCGCGCTCCTGCTGCGGCTCGCGGCGGGCGGGTTCCGCGACATGACACGGATCGCCGCGAGTCACCCGGCGATCTGGCCCGACATCTGTGCGGCCAACCGCGAGGCCATCGTCGACGCGCTCGATCGGTACGTCGACGCCCTCGGCGCCGTCCGCCGGATGGTCGACACCGGTGCGCGTGAGGATCTGCTCGCGCTGCTCGAACGGGCGCGAGGAGCCCGTCGCGGTCTCCCGGCGTCGGCGGCGAGCGCCGGGCCGCTCGTCGAGCTGCGCATCCCCGTGCCGGACCGCCCGGGGGTCCTCGCCGAGGTCACGACGCTCGCCGGCAGCCTCGGGGTGAACATCGCCGACCTCGAGATCAACCACTCCATCGAGGGGACGAGCGGGTTGCTCGTCCTCATCATCGGTGCGGCGCGATCGGAAGCGCTCGTCGACGCGCTCGTCGACGCCGGTTTCCACCCGGTCCGGAGTGAACTGTGAGCCGACGGGTCGTCGAGCCGAGCGGACCGCTCCGCGGTCGGGTCCGGCTGCCGGGCTGCAAGGGCATCTCACACCGGGCACTGCTGCTCGCGTCGGTCGCCGACGGCCGTTCGGTGCTGCGGAACCTCGCGACGGGTGAGGATGTGGCCCGAACGCGAGCGGCGCTCGAGGCCATGGGGATCGAGTGCACCGATGGCGAGGGCTCGTTGACGGTGGTCGGTCGTGGTTTCGACATGGTCTCGGAGCCCGATGACGCGATCGACTGCGGCAACTCCGGGACGACCATGCGGATGCTGGCCGGCTTCCTGAGCGGCCGACCGCTGCAGGCGGTGCTCGTCGGCGACGCCTCGCTGTCGCGCCGGCCGATGGGTCGGGTGGTGGAGCCGCTGCGCCGGCTCGGCGCTCGGATCGACACCACCGACGGTCACGCGCCCCTCAGCATCACCGGGGGAGTCCTCATCGGCACGGACATCGACCTCCCGATCGCCAGCGGGCAGGTGAAGAGCGCGCTGCTCCTCGCAGGCCTGCAAGCCTCGGGGACGACGACGGTGCGCGAACCCTCGCCGAGTCGGGACCACACCGAGCGGCTGCTCGCGGCCCTCGGCGCCCCGGTGACCCGGATCGACGACCGCACGGTGCGGGTCGGAACGGTCGGGGCGCTCGATCGATTCGAGTACGAGATCCCCGGCGACGCGTCCTCGGCCGCGTTCCTGGTGGTCGCGGCGGCGACCGTGCCGGACTCCGAGGTCACCATCGAGGGCGTCAACCTCAACCCCCAGCGGATCGTCTACCTCGACGTGCTGCGCGAGATGGGCGCGGACATCACCACCGCCGTCGGCGAGGAACGGCTCGGCGAGCCGGTCGGTACGATCACCGTGCGGTACGCACCCCTGCGGGGCACCCGCATCCCGTCGAGCGAGGGCATCGTGGACGAGTTGCCGATCCTGGCCGTCGCGGCGGCTGCGGCGACCGGGTCGTCGGAGATCGTCGATGCGGCCGAGTTGCGGGTGAAGGAGTCCGACCGCATCACGACGACCGCCTCGATGCTGGAGGGATTCGGGACCGCCGTGCGCACCACCGACGATGGGCTCGTCGTGACGGGTGGGGCCCGCCACGGCGCGGTGGTGGACAGTGCGGGCGATCACCGCATCGCGATGTGCGCGGCGGTCGCTGCGCTCACCGCCGACGGGCCGACGACGGTCGAGGGGTGGGAAGCGGTCGACGTGTCGTTCCCGGGTTTCGCGTCGGCGATGGCCTCGCTGCGGGGTGCCGCGTGAACCGGGTGGTCGCGATCGACGGTCCGGCGGGTTCCGGCAAGTCGACGGTGGCTCGGGCGGTGGCTGCGGCGCTCGGCCTCGAGGTCCTCGACACCGGCGCGATGTACCGGGCCGTCACCCTCGCCGTGCTCACCGCCGGCTCCGATCCCGCCGACGCCGAGACCTGCGCCGCCGCGGCGCGAGCGGCCCGCATCGACCTCGGCGCACGGGTCGTGCTCGACGACCGCGACGTGACCGAGGCCATCCGCGGCCCCGAGGTCACGGCGGCGGTCTCGACCGTCTCGGCGCACCCGGCGGTGCGGGAGGTGCTCGTCGGGCACCAACGGGCGTGGGCCTCGGCCCACGGCGGGGCCGTCGTGGAGGGGCGCGACATCGGCACGGTCGTGTTCCCGACCGCGGCCCTCAAGGTGTTCCTCACCGCGAGCGATGCGGAGCGGGCGCGTCGGCGGGCCCGGGACGAGGCCGCTGCGGATCGGACGGTCGACGTGGCCTCGGTCCAGGCCGACCTCGCCCGGCGGGACCGCCTCGACGCCGGTCGGGCCGCGTCGCCGCTCGTCGCAGCGCCCGATGCCGTGCTGGTGGACTCGACCGACCGTACGATCGACGACGTGGTGCGCGACATCGTCGAGGAGTTCCGACGCCGCGAGGTGGAGGCATGATCCTCTACCGGATCGTCCGGGTCATCGTGCTGTCGCTCTGCCGCGTGCTGTTCCGGGTCCAGGTGGTCGGCCTCGAGCACGTTCCCCGCGGGGGTTCCTACATCATCGCCCCGACCCACCGATCGCTCCTCGACATTCCGTTCGCCGCGTACGCGACGAAACGGCGTATCCGTTTCATGGCCAAGGAGGAGCTCTTCACGAAGCCGTGGCTCGGCGGGCTCATCACGGCGCTCGGCGGGTTCCCGGTCAGTCGCGGGAGCGCGGATCGAGCTGCGCTGCGCACTGCGCAGGACACGATCGAGTCCGGCGAGCCGACGGCGCTGTTCCCCGAGGGCACCCGGTTGCACGGTCGCGAGGTCGGCCCGCTGTTCGACGGCGCGGCCTACCTCGCGGCGCGCACCGGCGTCCCGATCGTGCCGGTGGCGATCGGGGGGAGCGAGCAGATCCTGTCCTCGGGACGGGTCCTCCCGCGGTTCAAGCGCGTCGCCGTGGTCATCGGGCCTCCGATCCAGCCCCCGACGCGTGACGGCGGGGCGGTGAAGCGGGCCGGGGTGCAGGCGATGACCGCCGAGTTGCAGGTGGCCCTGCAGCGACTCCTCGACGAGGCGATGCAGCGGGGCGGGTACTAGCCGGCCAGCACCACGCCGAGGAACAGCGCACCGAGACCGGCCAGCACGCTCACACCCTCGCAGATCCCCGAACCCATGGCGGCGCGACGCCGCGTGCGGTCGTCGGCGGCCCGCCGGACGGCCGGGCCGAGTA
>JBEAXD010000303.1:0-10431 GCA_041159995.1 Actinomycetota bacterium
CTCCGATGCCGTGGAGGTCGCGTTCGCGGGCGTGCGATCGCCGGGACGGCTCGAGGTCGTCGGGCGCCGCCCCCTCGTCCTCCTCGACGGCGCGCACAACCCCGACGGGCTGCGGTCGCTGCGCGTCGCGCTCGACGAGGGGTTCGCCGGCGGCGCGCGCACCTACGTGATCGGTGTGCTCTCGGGTCGAGATCCCGACGAGGTCATCGCCGCGCTCGCGCCCGATCCGGCGACGACGACGATCGTGTGCTGCCGGCCCCCGAGCCCGCGGGCCCTCGACCCGGACGCGCTCGCCGCAGCGGCCCGGGCCGCCGGACTGCCCGGTGACTCGGTGCGGGTCGTCCCCGCGGTCGAGGACGCCATCCGGGTCGCGACGACCGGCCTCGACGAGGACGAGCAGGTGGTCGTCACCGGATCGCTCTACGTCGTGGGTGCGGCCCGGGCGGTCCTGGTCGGGTCCTGAGCCCGACGCGGGGCCGGGTGTGATCCGGTGCGGGCCGGACGGCTAGGTTCCGGCGCCATGGCTGACCGCACCCTCATCCTCTGCAAGCCGGACGCCGTCGAGCGTGGTCTCGTCGGCGAGATCGTCTCGCGCATCGAGCGCAAGCAACTCCGCATCGTCGCGATGGAGCTGCGCACCCTCGACGCCGAGACCGCCGGCCGGCACTACGCCGAGCACGCCGAGAAGCCGTTCTTCGGCGAACTCGTGGCGTTCATCACCCGCAGCCCGCTCGTGGCGATGGTCGTCGAGGGTCCCGAGGCGTTCAAGGTCATGCGCACGCTCATGGGGACGACGAACCCGCGGGAGGCTGCGCCGGGCACGATCCGCGGCGACCTGGCCATCGAGATGGGCGAGAACCTCATCCACGGCTCGGACTCGCCGGAATCGGCCGAGCGGGAGATCGCGATCTTCTTCCCGGGCCTGGCCTGATCGCTCCCCTCGGGGCGCGATGTGAGGCCCCGGGCGGCTCTGCGGCGTCCGCCCGCCCGCCGGGTGCGGTGCGCGCGCAGCGTGTGCGGCGGCGCGCGGCTGGCACCCGTTTTCCCCAACCCGTAGCCTGAGGGGGTCCCGCTCGGCCGTCCCGGCCGCACCGCGGACCCGTCCGCGCCGCAGGAGGCCCTCGTACCCGTGTCCGATCCCTGGCTCTCGTCGATCGTCGGCCGCGACATGGCGGTCGACCTCGGCACGGCCAACACCCTCGTCTACGTCCGGGGCCGCGGCATCGTCCTCAACGAGCCGTCGGTCGTAGCGATCAACGCCAAGGACGGACGCCCGCTCGCGGTCGGGGTCGAGGCGAAGCGGATGATCGGGCGCACTCCCGGACACATCCAGGCGATCCGGCCGCTCAAGGACGGGGTCATCGCGGACTTCGACATCTGCGAGAAGATGCTCCGCTACTTCATCCAGAAGGTGCACCAGCGCCGGTGGGCCAAGCCCCGCATGGTCATCTGCGTGCCCTCTGGCATCACCGGGGTGGAGCAGCGGGCGGTGCAGGAGGCGGCCGAGTACGCCGGGGCCCGCAAGCCGGCGTTCATCATCGAGGAGCCCATGGCGGCGGCGATCGGTGCGGGGCTGCCCGTCCACGAGCCCGCCGGGAACATGGTCGTGGACATCGGTGGGGGGACGACCGAGGTCGCGGTCATCTCGCTCGGCGGCATCGTCGCGAGCGAATCGATCCGCATCGCGGGTGACGAACTCGACGAGGCGATCGTCAACTTCGTGAAGAAGGAGTACTCGCTGGCGGTCGGGGAGCGGACCGCGGAGCAGATCAAGGTGGACCTCGCGAGCGCCTATCCGCTCGTGGAGGAGCTCTACGCGGAGATCCGCGGTCGCGACCTCGTGACCGGGCTCCCGAAGACCATCGTGGTGAGCACCGGTGAGATCCGGGAGGCCATCGAGGAGCCGGTGTCGGCGATCGTCGACGCCGTGAAGGTGACCCTCGACAAGACGCCGCCGGAACTCGCCGCCGACATCATGGAGCGAGGAATCGTGATCACCGGGGGTGGCGCACTGCTGCGCGGCCTCGATCAGCGGCTCGCAACCGAGACCGGCATGCCGATCGTGGTCGCCAACAACCCGCTGCACTCGGTGGCACTCGGGTCCGGCATGTGCCTCGAGGAGTTCGAGGCGCTCAAGCAGGTCCTGATCTCCTCGCAACAGAACTGAACCCGGGTCTCGACCCCATGGTGGCCTACCGACGATCCGGGCGACGACGCTCCGTCCTCGTCCTGCTCATCGTGACGTCGTTGCTGCTCATCACCCTGGACGCCCGGGGCGGTGGGGGTGTGGTCGGTCCGGTCCGCAACGCCGCCCGCGACCTGCTCTCGCCCGCGCAGAACGCGGTGGAGGACCTCACCCGTCCGATCGGCGACTGGTGGGACGGCACCTTCTCGGCCGGCGAGCTCGCGAGCGAGAACCGCGCGTTGCGACGTGAGGTCGGGCGGCTCCGCGGCGAGGTCTCCGCCTCACGCGCCGCCCGTCGCGAGAACGAGCGCCTGCGTGCGAACCAGGGGCTCCCGTTCATCACCGGGATCGCGAGCGTCCCGGCCGAGGTCGTCGCCGCGTCGCCCGGCAACTTCGAGGACACCATCGCGATCGACCGGGGAAGCCGTGACGGCATCGCGATCGGCATGCCGGTGGTCGCCGGGGAGGGCGTCGTCGGTCGTGTGAGTGGGGTGTCGCGCACTCGGGCGACGATCCAGTTGGTCACGGATCCGGCCTCGGGCATCGGCGTGCGGTTCGTCACCTCGAACACGTTCGCCGTCGCGCTGGGTCGGGCGGGCTCGGATCAGCTGCGGGTCGACTTCGTGGCTCCGGAGACCCCCGTGGCGCGGGGCGAGATGCTCGTCACCTCGGGCCTGCAGAACGCGGCGTACCCGGCGGGCCTGCCGGTGGCGTCGGTGACCTCGGTGGATCGGACCCGTCGGAACCTCGACCAGACGATCCTCGCCGAGCCGATGGTGGACCTGGCCCGCCTCCAGTTCGTCCGGGTGCTCATCTGGACCGGTACGGGGTCGGCCGGATGATCCGCGGGATCCGCCTCGCCCTGCTGCTCGTCGCGGTCGTGCTGCTGCAGACCGCGGTGCTGCCGAACCTGCGGATCGCCGGGGTCGCGCCCGAGATCGGGCTCGTCGTGACGGTCGGCGTCGCGTTCGCAGCCGGACCGACGGCCGGGGCCGTGTTCGGATTCGCGGCGGGCCTCGCCCTCGATCTGTTCCTGTCGACCCCGCTCGGACTGTCGGCACTCGCCTGGAGCATGACGGGCTACGGCGTGGGGGTGGTCCAGGGTGCGGTGCTCCGGACGGTCTGGTGGTTCCCGATCGCGCTGACCTTCGTGGCCGGATGCTTCGGCGGACTCGTGTTCTGCCTCGTGGGCGCGATCGTGGGCCAGGGCCAGTTGTGGGGCTTCGCCGCGCTGCGCACCGTGCTGCTCAGCGCGCTCTACGGGGCCGTGCTCGCACCGCTGGTGTTCCCGATCGTGCGCTTCGCCCTCCACGACGACGGCCCGCGGCCCTCCGGGCTCCTCGGTGGGCAAGGATGGTGACCCGAGCCGGGGGCCGCCCGTCCCCGACCGATCCCCTGATCGCAGCCCGATGACCGAGACCCGCCTCCGCCTCAGCATCGTCGGCGTCGTGATCGTCGCCGTGTTCGCCGCGATGTTCGCGCGGCTCTGGTACCTCCAGATCGCGTCGGGTTCCCAGTACGTGGCCGCGGCGGCGAGCAACTCGTACCGCACCGTGCCGGAGCCGCCGCTGCGCGGTCGCGTGCTCGACGCGAAGGGTCGGGTGCTGGCCGACGACCGCATCGCCAACGTGGTGACGGTCGATCGACGGATCTCGGACACCGACCGCGACCTCGTGGTCGGGCGCCTCGCCGAACTCCTGTCGGTGCCGGCCGCGACGCTGCGCGAGCGACTCGCCGACCCACGCGTGTCGCCGTACCAGCCGGTACCGGTCGCGCTCGACGTGCCGATCGAGGCGCTGACCTACGTGAGCGAGCACGCCGAGGACTTCCCCGGGGTGAAGGCGCAACCGATGGCGGTGCGGCGCTACCCGAACGGGACGATCGGCGCGCACGTCATCGGGTACACCGGCGAGATCAACGCCGAGGAGCTCGAGGATGCCCCGGCCTCCGAGCGGTACTCCCTCGGCGACGACATCGGGAAGTCGGGTGTGGAGCAGACCTACGAACGGGTGCTGCGCGGTCGGCCGGGTCGGTACGAGTACGAGGTGGACGCGGCCGGGCGCGTGCTGCGGACGGCCGAGCGGGTTCGGGCCACGCCGGGACATGACGTCCAACTCACCATCGACCTCGACATCCAACGGGTCGCCGAGCAGGCGCTCGCCGAGGGGCTGGCGAGTGCCCGGCTCCAACGTGACGTCGTCGACAAGGCGAGGTTCACCCCGCTCCGGGCCTCGGCCGGATCCGTCGTCGTCATCGACACGACGGACGGTTCCGTGGTGGCGCTGGCGTCGAACCCCACCTTCGATCCGAACGCGTTCACGAACGGCATCCCGACCGCGACCTGGCGGGCGCTCAACGATCCGGCGAACCACTACCCGTTGCTGAACCGGGTGGTGAGCGGCCAGTACGCGCCGGGCTCGACCTTCAAGCTCATCTCGGGGATCGCCGGTGTGCGCAGTGGACTCGTCACCGCGACGAGCACCGTCGACGATCAGGGCAGGTACAAGATCTCGGACCAGGTGTTCACGAACGACGGAGCCGTGGTGAACGGCCGCATCGGCCTGCAACGGGCGATGACCGTGTCGAGCGACGTGTACTTCTACACGATCGGCGGTTCGTTGTGGCCGAAGCAGCGGCGCGGCGAAGCCGGTGGCGACATCATCCAGGAGACGGCGCGGCTCTACGGGTTCGGTCGGGCGACGGGGATCGATCTCCCGAACGAGGCGGTCGGACGGGTGCCCGACGCCGACTGGAAGCAGCGGATCCACGATGCCCGCCCCGACGCGTTCCCGTACCCCGACTGGTTGCCGGGCGACAACGTGCAGCTCGCGGTCGGGCAGGGGGACATGCTCGCGACCCCGCTGCAGCTCGCGATGGCGTTCCAGGCGTTCGTGGCCGACGGTCGACTCGCGACCCCCCGGCTCGTGTCGCAGATCCTCGACGCCGACGGGCGCGTCGTCCGCACCCTGCCCGCGGTGGATGCGGGTCGCGTGCCGGTGCCGGCGCGCGACGCGCTGCTCGCCGGGTTCGCGGGGGTCGTCGGGACGGATGAGGGCACGGCGAAGGGCGCGTTCGCGACGTACCCGCAGCAGCCCCCGGCGGTGGGCGGCAAGACCGGCACGGCCCAGGTCGCGGGCAAGCAGAACACCTCGCTCTTCGTCGGGTTCACCCCGATCCAGAACCCGCGGTACGTCGTGGCGGTCGTGGCCGAGGAGGCCGGGTACGGATCCCAGACCTCGGCGCCCATCGCCCGGGCGATCTTCGAGGCGCTCAACGGCCTGCCGGTCGCTCCGGTGGTCGCGATCCCCCCGGCGGGGGGCAACTGATGGCCGGTCTCACGAACGTCCTGGGCGAGCGCCGCTCGCGGCTCGACACCTCGCCGCTGCGGCACCTCGACCTCGTCCTCGTCGGATCGGTCCTGGCCATCAACCTGCTCGGGCTCGTGATGATCTACTCGGCGACGCGCAACGGGCTCGCCGGTGACACTGGCGCGACGTACTACCTGCAGCGCCAGCTGATCTTCGTCGTGCTCGGCGTGGCGATCATGGCGGGCGCGATCGTCATCGACTACCACCGCATGCGCGAGTGGGCACCGGCCATCTACGTGGTCACGATCGTGATGCTCGCGCTCGTCATCACCCCGCTCGGGTCGAGCACCCTCGGCAGCCAGGCCCGGTTCGCGGTCGGCCCCATCGCGATCCAGCCCTCGGAGTTCGCGAAGTTCGCGATCATCCTCATCCTCGCGGCCTACTGCGCCGTGCACCGCGGGGACCTGGGGGGTCGGCACCTCATCACGGTCCTCGCGATCGTCGCCCCGGCCCTGGGTCTCGTCATGCTCCAACCCGACCTCGGCACCGCGCTGGTGATCGGCGTCATCGTGCTGGCGATCCTGGCGGTCGCCGGGGCGAAGGGCCGTCACCTCGCAGTGCTCGCGCTCATCGGCATCACCGGAGCCGTCGTGGCGGTGAACCTCGGTGTGCTCAAGCCGTACCAGGTCGACCGGCTCACCGCCTTCCTCGATCAGAACGGGGACCAGCAGCGCACCACGTACAACCTCGAGCAGTCCAAGACCGCCATCGGCAACGGTGGGGTCACCGGACAGGGGCTGTTCAAGGGCAGCCAGACGAGCCTCGGGCACGTCCCGGAGCAGCACACCGACTTCATCTTCACCGCGGTGGGGGAGGAACTCGGTTTCGTGGGCGCAGGTCTGCTCCTCGTGCTGTTCGGGGTCGTGGTGTGGCGGAGCTGGCGAATGGCCGTGCTCTCCAACGACTTCTTCGGCACCCTGCTCTGCGTCGGCGTCGTCGCGATGTTGGCGTTCCAGATCTTCGAGAACGTCGGGATGACCATGGGGATCATGCCGATCACCGGGATCCCGCTACCATTCATGTCGTACGGCGGCTCCTCGGCGCTCGTCTCCTTCGCGTGCGTCGGACTCGTCGCCAACGTGTCCATGCGCCGCTTCTCCTGACGTCGCCCCACCGTCCCGACGAGGTCACCCCGATGCCGGTCCGTCCCCTCGCGATGCTCGCGGCCCTCGGCGCGGTCCTCGCCGCCTGCGGTGGCGGGTCGACGGTCGCCGGTGGGCCGACCTCCACGACGCGCCGCCCCGCCACGACCACGTCGTCCACGACCTCGACCACCCTCGCCCCGACGACCTCCACCGTGGGTGCGCCGGCCCCGGCTCCGGCCGGCCTCGGGATGGGCGCGAGCGGGCCCGCAGTGGTCGCGTTGCAGCAACGACTCGTCGACCTCCGCTACGACCTGCCCGAGATCAGCGGCACCTTCGGTCCGGCGACCCAGCAGGCGGTCTACGCGTTCCAGAAGGTGCACGGGATGGCTCGCACCGGTCGGGCGACGGACGACGTGCTCGCGCGGCTCGCGACCGCGACCGTGCCGCCCCTCATGGTCCCGGGTGCGGGCGGTACGCACGTCGAGATCGACGTCGCCCGCCAGGTGCTGTTCTTCGTCCGCGACGGCTCGCTGTTCAGGATCGTGCCAGTGTCGACCGGGTCGGGGGAGCGGTTCTGCGTCGATGGGCGCTGCAGCACCGCGGTCACCCCGGGCGGTGCGTACCGCGTGTACGGCAAGTACCGGGGCTGGCAGAACGGCAACCTCGGTCGGCTCTACAGCCCGTCGTACTTCAACGGGGGGATCGCGGTGCACGGGGCGAACTCGGTCCCGCCCTACCCGGCGTCCCACGGGTGCGCCCGGGTGCCCATGACCTCGGCCGACTGGCTCTTCGCGTCGATGCCGGCGGGCACACCGGTCTACGTGCTCAACGGCCCGCGGGTCCCCGCCCCGTTCTCGGAGGAGACGACCACCACCACGGCGGCCCCCACCACGACGACGGCCCCCACCACAACCTCCTCGAGCACCTCGACCACCACCACTTCGTCCACCTCGACCACGACGACGACCGTGCCTCCGGGGGCGGGCGGGTAGAGTCCGGAACGAGATGACTGCCCTCTGGCCGCGGATCGAACCGCTCCTGGCCGGGGTCGAGAAGCCCGCTCGCTACATCGGGATGGAACGTGGTGCCCAGCACCCGGTCCATCGCCCCGACGGAGTGTCCTGGCTGCTCGTGTATCCCGACACCTACGAGGTCGGGCTGCCCAACCAGGGGCTGCAGATCCTCTACGAGATCCTGAACGAGCGCCCCGATGCGGCGGCCGAGCGCGGCTACGCGCCCTGGACCGACCTCGAGGCACTCATGCGCGAGCGCGCCGTGCCGTTCTTCTCGGTCGACACCCATCGGCCCGCGGCCGAGTTCGACGTCATCGCCTTCGGCCTCGCCGCCGAGCTCGTCTACACGAACGTCCTGAACTGCCTGGACCTCGGGGGCGTCCCGGTACGGGCCGAGGCCCGTCGTGACGAGGACCCCATCGTGATCGCGGGCGGTCACGCCACGTTCAACCCGGAGCCGATGGCCGACTTCATCGACGCCTTCGTCATCGGTGACGGCGAGGAGGCGGTCGGGGACATCACCGAGGTCGTGCGCGACTGGAAGCGCGGTGGTCGGGTCGGCGGCCGCGAGGCCGTGCTCCACGAACTCGCGCTGCTGCCCGGCGTGTACGTGCCGTCGATGTACGAGGTGGAGTACGACGGCATGGCGATCCGCGAGGTCCGGCCCCGCTACGCGGATGTGCCGGAGTCGGTCGACAAGCGCACGATCGCCGATCTCGCCGACTGGCCGTACCCCAAGAACCAGTTGGTGCCGCTCATCGAGGTGGTGCACGATCGCCTCAACGTCGAGATCTTCCGGGGCTGCACCCGCGGCTGTCGGTTCTGCCAGGCGGGGATGATCACCCGCCCGGTGCGGGAGCGCCCGCTCGAGCAGGCCCGCACCATGGTCGCCGAGGGCCTCAAGCGGACCGGGTACGACGAGGTCGCACTCACCTCCCTCTCGAGTGCGGACTTCTCGGGCATCACCGACCTCGTGGGCGGCATCGTCGACGGGCAGGAGGGCTGCGGCAACGTCGGGGTCTCGCTGCCCTCGCTGCGGGTCGACGCGTTCACGGTCGGCATCGCGAGCGAGATCCAGCGGGTGCGGCGCACCGGCCTCACGTTCGCTCCCGAGGGCGGCTCCTGGCGCCTCCGACAGGTGATCAACAAGCTCATCACCGAGGAGGACCTCTACGCCGCGGTCGACGGCGCCTTCTCACAGGGCTGGCGCCGCATGAAGCTCTACTTCCTCATCGGCCTGCCCACCGAGATGGACGAGGACACCCTCGGCATCGCGGAGATGGCGCGCAACGTCGTCGAGATCGGGAAGCGCTACACGAAGGGTGCCTCCTGCACCGCGTCGGTCGGCGGTTTCGTGCCGAAGGCACACACGCCGTTCCAGTGGTTCGGGCAGAACCCGGCCGAGGAGCTCCAGCGCAAGGTCGGGCTGCTGCGCGATGCGACCCGTCGCAGCGCGGTGAAGCTGTCCTGGCACGACCCGTCGGCGAGCCTCGCCGAGGGCATCGCGAGTCGCGGCGACCGTCGCATCGGCCGGGTCATCGAGCGGGTCTGGCGGGCCGGCGGGGTGTTCCAGGAGTGGAGCGAGCACTTCGTGCTCGACCGGTGGACCGAGGCCATGGCCGCCGAGGGTCTCGACCCGGCATGGTTCACCACCCGCCACCGGACCGAGGACGAGATCCTCCCGTGGGACCACATCCGGGCCGGTCTCCACCGGGACTTCCTGTGGCAGGACTGGCAGGCGGCTCTCGCCGAGCACGGGCTCCCCGACTGCCGGTGGACCCCCTGCTATGACTGCGGCGTGTGCACCGACTACGCCCTCGAGCACGTGGTGGCCTCGCCCGTGGCACCGGCCGGGGGCAGCCAGGGGACGGGACAGGACCTCAGCGTCGGCGGTGCCGTACCGGTGCGCCTCCTCTCCTCGAAGGAGGCCGCGGGTGCGCGGTGAGGTCGGCTTCCCGGTCCGCATCCGGTTCTCCGAGCTCGGGAAGGTGCGGTTCATCTCGCACCGCGACGCGGCCCGCGCGTTCGACCGGGCCTTCCGCATCGAGGCCATCCCGATCGCGCTCACCGAGGGTTTCTCGCCCCGGCCCCAGGTCTCGTTCGGCCTCGCGCTCTCGGTCGGCCACGAGAGCGTGGCCGAGTACATGGACCTGCGCTGCTCCGAGGTCGTCGACCTCGGAACGCTGCCGGCGCGGATCTCGGCCGTCCTGCCCGAGGGGATCGACGTCACGGGGGCTGCGAACCTCGTCGACCGGGCCCCGGCCCTCCAGGAGTCGGTGACGGCCGTGGAGTGGGAGATCGAGGTCGTCCGCCCCGACGGTTCCCCCGTCGAGGCGTCGGCCCTCACCGACCGGATCGGCACCGTGCTCGCGGCCGCCGAGCTCCCGGTCACCCGGACCCGCAAGGGGCGTGAGGACACCGTCGACATCCGCCCGGGCATCCGACACCTCACGGTGCAGGGTTCCGGCGCGCTCGGCACGGTGCTCCACGTCGAAGTCGCAACGCAACCGGGCGTCCGTCCCGCGGAACTCGTCGCCGTCCTCGGTGATGGTTACCGCGAGGCGCGGGTGCTCCGGACCGCCCAATGGATCGAGCGCGGCGAGGAGCGGTTCGAACCGCTCGACGCCGACGCGCTGCGTGCCGTGGAGGCACGCGCGTCATGAGAGAAGGTCACGATGTCCGACGAGTCCCAGACCCCGGCCCCGAACGGGCCGAGCGGCGACACGCCCCGCGCCCCGCAGCCCCCGGCGCCCGCGCCTGATCCGCGTCCCGCGCCGGCC
>JBEAXD010000310.1:0-7253 GCA_041159995.1 Actinomycetota bacterium
CTCGCGGCCTGCGGGGATTCGGGGGGCGGCGGGGGTGACGCGACCGGCATCTCGATCTCGAACTGGACCTCCTACATCGGCAAGGCGAGCATCAAGGACTTCGAACGGGCGACCGGCATCAAGGTCACCTACACCGAGGACATCAACGACAACAACGAGTACTTCGCCAAGATCCAGCCGAATCTCCAGCAGGGCAGGAGCATCGGACGTGACGGGTTCGTCCTCACCGACTGGATGGCGAACCGGATCATCAACGAGGTCGAGTGGGCCCAGCCGCTCGCCGCGGCCAAGGCCACGAACAAGGGGAACATCCGCGCCGCGCTGGCCTCGCCCGGTTTCGACCCGACCCGCAAGTACAGCCTCCCGTGGGCGAGCGGTACTGCGGGCATCGCCTACGACTCGGAGCAGACCGGCGAGATCCGCACGATGGAGGAGTTCTTCCGGGCCGACGGAACGAAGACGGTCCTCAGCGAGATGCGCGACACGATCGGGCTGCTCATGCGGGCCGACGGCAAGGACATCACGAAGCCGACCTACGCCGACGCGGAGCCCTCGTTCGACCGGCTGCAGCGGGCGGTGGAGGACGGTGAGATCGCCGGTTTCAACGGCAACGAGTACGTGAGCGACCTCGCATCCGGGAACCTCGCCGCGGCCGTCGCGTGGTCGGGCGACGTGGCCCAGATCGCCCGCGACAACCCGAAGATCAAGTTCGTGATCCCGGAGAGTGGCGGCACGCTGTGGTCCGACAACTTCATGATCCCGGTGACGAGCGACAAGCCCGGGCTGGCGACGGAGTGGATCAACTACTGGTACGACCCGGTGAACGCGGCGCGCCTCACGGCGTTCATCCAGTACATCTCCCCGGTCGAGGGCGCGGCCGACGAGTTGGCGAAGCTCGGTGGGGAGGCGGCGAAGCTCGTCGACGACCCGCTCGTGAACCCGGACGCGGCCGCGCTCGCACAGGTGTCGATCTTCGGTCCGCTGTCGGCGGTCGAGGAGCAGCGTTTCGACGAGCGCTTCGCGAAGATCCAGGGCGCCGGGTGACCGACGGCGTCTCCCGACGCCGGTTCCTCGCGGGTGCGGTCGCGCTCGGCGCAGGGGTCGGCGCAGCCGCACTCCTCGCCGGGTGCGGAGGCGCCGACGGTTCGGACGGCTCGCTCCAGGTGTCGAACTGGACCTCCTACATCGACCCGGGTGCGGTCCGGAGGTTCGAGCGCGACACCGGTATCCGGGTCACCTACACCGAGGACATCAACGACAACAACGAGTGGTTCGCCAAGAACCGGGCCGTCCTCGCACGGCGGGGTTGGATCGGGCGGGACTCGGTGGTGCTCGACGACTGGATCGCGAACCGCCTCATCAACCGGTTGGATTGGGCCGTCCCGATGCGGGCCGACCGGCTGACGAACCGGGCGAACCTCCTGGCCGAACTCGCGGATCCGCCGCACGATCCCGGGCGGCGTTACAGCCTCCCGTGGCAGGTCGGCCTCACCGGTATCGCCTACAACCGATCCATCACCGGTCGCGACGTCCGCACCGTCGACGAGTTCCTGGCGGTCGATGGGACCACAGCGGTACTCACGGAGATGCGTGACACGGTGGGACTCGTGATGCGCGCGTCCGGGGCCGACGTCACTCGGCCGTCCGCGGCTGCGGCGGAGCCCGCGTTCGAGACGCTCGAGCGCGCGGTGGCCGACGGGCGCATCGACGCGTTCACCGGGAACGACTACGTGAACGATCTGGCCACCGGCAACCTGGCGGCGGCGTTCGCATGGTCGGGTGATGTCGCCCAGATCACACGGGACAACCCGGACGTCCGGTTCGTCGTCCCCGAGAGCGGCGGGCTCATCTGGTCCGACAACCACCTCATCCCGCGGGGGGCCCGGCGTCCGGGGGCGGCGACCGAGTGGATCGACTGGTTCTACGACCCGGTGAACGCGGCCCGGTTGACCGCCTACGTCCAGTACATCTCCCCGGTGCAGGGGGTGGCCGACGAACTCGCGAGGCTCGGCGGCCCGGCGGCCCGCCTCGTCGACGACCCGCTCGTCGTCCCGACCCCGGATCTCCTCGCCGAGGTCGCCGCGTTCGGCATCCTCACCGAGGATGACGCCGACACCATGGACGCGCGGTTCGCCGCGTTGACGGGGGCCTAGGTGAGCGGCTCGGTCGAACGCGACGCGCAGGGCCGCCGGCGGGCGCGTTGGACGCCGTGGCTGCTCCTGGCACCCGGCGTCCTGTGGCTCTTCTGGTTCTTCTACCTCCCCCTCTACTCACTCCTGCGGATGTCGCTGAGCACCAAGCCGAGCCGCTTCGCGGTCCCCGAGTTCTCGTGGGCGTGGTCGAACTACCAACAGGCCTTCTCGGACTACGGCTCCCAGTTCACGCGGTCCTTCACGTACGCACTCGCGGCGACCCTGCTGGCCCTCCTGATCGCGTACCCCGTGGCCTACGTGATCGCCTTCCGCGGCGGCCGGTACCGCAACATCCTGCTCGGGTTGGTGGTCGTCCCGTTCTTCACGAACTTCCTCATCCGGACCCTCGCCTGGAAGACGATCCTCGGGGATCAGGGTGGAGTCGTGAGCCTCCTGCGCACGGTCGGTCTCCTGGACGCGAACGAGGTCCTGCTCCGGACGCCGATCGCAGTCATCGGCGGGCTGACCTACAACTTCCTGCCGTTCATGGTGCTGCCGATCTACGTGTCGCTGGAGAAGATCGATCCGAAGCTGCTCGATGCGGCTCGCGACCTCTACTCGAACACGTGGCGCGGGTTCCGGAAGGTGGTGCTGCCGCTCTCGCTCCCCGGGGTGTTCGCGGGAAGCCTGCTCGTGTTCATCCCGGCGGCGGGCGACTTCGTGAATGCGTACTACCTCGGCAACGCCAAGACCACCATGATCGGGAACGTGGTCCAGGACCAGTTCCTCGTGCAGAACAACTACCCGGTCGCCGCCGCGCTGTCGTTCGTGTTCATCGCGATCGTCATGGTGATCGTGGCCGTCTACTCGCGGCTGCTCGGCACGGAGGATCTGACGTGACCGGATCGGCGGGGACCCGGTCCGGCCGGCGGGATCGCACCCGTGACGGCACCGTGATGTCGCCGAGCGGCCGAGCCGGGCGGATCGGGATCAACCTCGCGGCCGCCGCCGGCCTGCTCTACCTCTTCCTGCCGATCTTCGTGATCGTCGCCTTCTCCTTCAACGCCCCGGTCGGCCGGTTCAACGCGGTCTGGAACCGGTTCACCTTCGACAACTGGCTCAACCCCTTCGCCGATGAGGCGCTCGTGGACGCACTGCTCCTGAGCCTCCGGGTCGCGGCGATCTCCACGGTCGTCGCGACCGTGCTCGGAACGTTCCTCGCGATCGCGTTGGTGCGATATCGGTTCCGGGGTGGGGAGGGGATCAACTTCCTGCTCGTGCTGCCGCTCACCGCACCCGAGATCGTGCTCGGTGCTTCGCTGCTCACCCTGTTCCTGTCCCCGACGTTGTGGCTGTTCAACATCTCGTTCGCGCTCGGATTCGCGACGATCGTGATCGCCCACATCATGTTCCTCGTCTCCTACGTGGCCCTCACCGTCCGAGCTCGCCTGCGGGGGTTCGACTGGACCCTCGAGGATGCGGCGATGGATCTGGGCGCGACGCCGACGCGCACCTTCTGGAAGGTGACCCTCCCGCTCATCACGCCGGGGATCGTCGCGGCGGCGCTGCTCTCGTTCGCGCTCTCGATCGACGACTTCATCATCACGTACTTCGTCTCGGGCCCGAGCACCACGACCTTCCCCGTGCGGATCTTCGGGCAGTCGCGGACCGCGACGCCGCCGCAGATCAACGTGCTCTCCACGATGATCCTCATCGTGAGCGTGGCGATCCTCGCGGTCGGGACCCTCGCCGGTGAGCGCCGGCGTCGGCGTACCGGGTTCTGAGCGGCCTCAGCGGTTGGTCGGGAACCCGAGGTCGGGACCCCGTGTGGCCGGGTCGGCCCACCGGGTCGTGACGACCTTGCCGCGTGTGTAGAAGTGCACGCCCTCGGTGCCGTGCACGTGGGTGTCGCCGAAGAGCGACTGCCCCCACCCGCCGAACGAGTAGTAGGCCATCGGCACCGGGATCGGCACGTTGATGCCGACCATGCCCGCGTCGATCTCGTGGGCGAACCGGCGACCGGCTCCGCCGTCCCGGGTGAACACGGCGACGCCGTTGCCGTACGGGTTGCGGGCGACGAGGTCGACCGCCTCCTCGTACGAGTCGACCCGCACGACGCAGAGGACCGGCCCGAAGATCTCGTCCTGGTACACGCGCATGTCGGTCGTCACGTGGTCGAGCAGGGTCGGTGCCACCCAGTAGCCACCGGGCGCGTCGTCCACCACCGGGTCCCGGCCGTCCACGACGACCGTCGCGCCCTCGGCCGCCCCCGCATCGATGTAGCCGCGGACCCGGTCACGGTGCGCTGCGGTGACGAGTGGACCCATCTCGGAGGCGGGGTCGAGGCTCGGCCCGACGCGCACCCGCCGGGTCCGCTCCGCGATCATCTCGACCAGCGCGTCGCCGGTGCGACCGACGGCCACGACCACCGAGATGGCCATGCACCGTTCGCCGGCCGATCCATAGCCCGCGCTCACCGCAGCGTCCGCGGCGATCTCGAGGTCGGCGTCCGGCAGTACGACCATGTGGTTCTTGGCCCCGCCGAGGGCCTGGACCCGCTTGCCGTGCGCGGTGCCCTGCTCGTACACGTAGCGGGCGATCGGGGTCGAGCCGACGAACGACACCGCTCGGACGTCGGGGTGGGTGAGCAGACCGTCGACCGCACCCTTGTCGCCCTGGAGCACGTTGAACACCCCCGCGGGCAGGCCGGCCTCGGCCCACAGTTCCGCGATGCGGATGGCGGCGGAGGGGTCGCGCTCGCTCGGCTTGAGGATGAACGCGTTGCCGCAGGCGATCGCGATCGGGAACATCCACATCGGGACCATCGCCGGGAAGTTGAACGGCGTGATCCCGGCCACGACGCCGAGGGGCTGTCGCATCGAGTGCACGTCGGTCTCGGTCGACACGCTCTCGGAGTGCGACCCCTTGAGCAGGTGGGGCACGCCGCAGGCGAACTCGATCACCTCGAGGCCGCGGGCGATCTCGCCCGCGGCGTCGCTCACGACCTTGCCGTGTTCGGACGAGATGATCCGCGCGAGTTCGTCGGTGCGGGACTCGATGAGGTTGCGGAACTCGAACAGCAGTTTCGAGCGGCGGGCGAGGGATGTCCCGCGCCACTCGGCCGCAGCGCGCACCGCCGATGCGACGACGTGGTCGACGTCGGCCGGTCCGGCGAGGGCGACCTCGGCCTGCACCGTGCCGGTCGTCGGATCGAAGACCGGCGCGCTCGGCCCGGCCGGCGCGTACGGGGCCCCGTCGGACCAGTGCGGGATCGTGCGCATGGGAACGAGCGTAGGGCACGCGCGGTCGGGCGCCCTCGCCGATCGTCCGGGACGTCAGTGGTCGTGGGGGCTCGCCGGGATGCCGGTGGACGGTCGGGCGATCGAGGTGACGGCGAAGGCGGCGATGGTCACGAGCACGATCGTGCCGCCCGGCGCGAGGCCCCACGCCCGGGCCGCACCGAGGCCGACCACCACCGCGAGCACGCCGACCGCGACGGCCACGAGGAGCGTCGACCGGAACGAACGTGCGAGCAGGCGCGCGGTCGCGACCGGGAGCACGAGCAGCGCGGCGACGAGCAGGAGGCCCACCACCCGCATCGCCGCGACCACCGTCACGGCGGTGAGCACGGCGAGCGCGGCGTTGAGCGCGTCGACCGGCAGGCCCGCGACCCGAGCGGTCTCCTCGTCCACGACGACGGCGAGCAGGGCGCGGCCCGTGACGGTGATCGTCGCCACGATCACCAGGCCGATCACCGCCACCGCGATGGTGTCCCCGGTCGTGACGGTGAGGATCGAGCCGAAGAGGAACGGCAGCACGTTGGCCGGCCGGCCCACGGCGGTGGCCCGGCTCGCGATGACCGCGCCGGCGGCGATGCCCCCGTAGAAGAACACCGCGAGCGCGAGGTCGCCCGAGGTCCGCCCGCGGGATCGCAGCCACTCGATGCCGAGCGCGGCGATCACGGCCGCGACCAGAGCGGTCCACACCGGCCAGACGCCGAGGAGGAGACCGGCGGCGACCCCGGCGAACGCCACGTGGCCGATGCCGTCGCCGAGCAGGGACATCCTCCGTTGCACGAGGTAGCCGCCCACCAGCGGTGCGCACGCGCCGACGACGAGGCCGCCGAGCAGCGCGAGCTGCATGTACTCGCGTTCGAAGGGCCAGGGCAGGGGCAGGGGCATCAGTCGAGTCCCTCGAGCCAGAGCGGCAGGTCGTCGGCGTGCACCCCGAGGCTCACGCCGCGGGACCGCAGCTCGAGGGGCGAGCCGTCGAACACCACGTGGTGCTTCAGCACGATCACCCGGTCGAGGTCGTCGGCGACCGCACCGAGCTCGTGCGAGACGAGGAGCACCGCGCCGTCGTGCGCCTCGATGAGGTGCACGAGCGAGTCCCGGAAGAGTCGCTGGGACTCGGCGTCCACGCCGGCGACCGGCTCGTCGAGCACGAGCAGCTCCGGATCGCTCGCCAGCGCCTTGGCGATCATCACCCGTTGCTGCTGACCGCCCGACAGTTCGCCGACACGGCGATCCCGCCAGGGTCCGAGGGCGACGGCGTCGATCGCGTGGTCGATCGCGGCCCGGTCGGCGGCCCGCGGGGCCCGCCACCACCCGTGCCGCCGCAGCCGCCCCGTCGCCACGACCTCGGTGACGGTGGCCGGGAGGTCGGGGGCGAACCGGCCGCGTTGGGGCACGTAGCCGAGGCGCGCCGGATCGGCGAGGGATCCGGGTCGGTCCCCGAGGAGGGAGACCTCGCCGGCGTCCGGGGCGAGGAGCCCGAGCAGCACTCGCAGGAGGGTGGACTTCCCGCTGCCGTTCGGGCCGACGAGCGCGACGAACTCGCCCCGGTCGACCCGGGCGGAGACCCGGTCGAGGACCGGGCCGTGGCCGAAGCCGAGGGAGACGTCGGTGGCGGAGAGCAGCGGTTCGGGGATGGGATCCTCCTGAGACTCGTTCCCATCTTACCGACCACCCTTGTTAGGATCCATTCCCATGTGGAACGACGAAGCACCCCGTTCGCCCGCCGCCCGGATCCTCGCCGCGGGCCTCGTCGCCGGACTGCTCGCGGCCTGTGGCCCGGGAACCGCGGACTCCGGGTCGGCCGGCGTCCGGGTGGTCGCCGCGG
>JBEAXD010000313.1:0-3476 GCA_041159995.1 Actinomycetota bacterium
GGGGAGACCGCCACCGGCGTCTAGACCGAACGGAACGGGTCGGCTCCGGGGGTTTGCCCCGGCGCCGACCCCGCCCGTATCCTTGCCGCCCGGCTGTTCTCGCCCGTCCTCCCGGGCGGGTGACCACGGCCCGTCAGTCCCCGTCCGCCGGCACCCGCCGGCGGGCACCGCGTACGAGAACGAATCACTTCGGGAGACCTGTGCCCACCATCGCCCAGTTGGTCCGCAAGGGCCGGGAGACCAAGATCGACAAGTCGAAGACCCCGGCGCTCAAGGGCTCGCCCCAGCGCCGCGGCGTGTGCACGCGCGTCTTCACCACCACCCCGAAGAAGCCGAACTCCGCGCTCCGCAAGGTCGCCCGGGTGCGCCTGAGCAGCGGGATCGAGGTCACGGCCTACATCCCGGGTGTCGGCCACAACCTCCAGGAGCACTCGATCGTCCTCGTGCGCGGCGGCCGGGTCAAGGACCTCCCGGGCGTCCGCTACAAGATCGTGCGCGGCGCGCTCGACGCGAGCGGCGTCGCCAACCGCAAGCAGGCCCGTAGTCGCTACGGCGCGAAGAGGGGCTGACCATGCCGCGCAAGGGACCCGCTCCCCGTCGAGACCTCCAGCCGGACCCGGTCTACCGGTCCGTCGTGGTCACCCAGCTCGTCAACAAGGTGCTCCTGCAGGGCAAGCGCTCCACGGCCGAGAAGATCGTGTACGACGCGCTCGCCGAGATCGAGCGCAAGACCGGCTCGGACCCGATCCCGACCCTCAAGCGTGCGGTCGAGAACGTGCGTCCGGCCCTCGAGGTCCGCAGCCGCCGCGTCGGTGGTGCGACCTACCAGGTCCCGGTCGAGGTGCGGCCCCGTCGGGCCACCACCCTCGCCATCCGCTGGGTCGTCGGGTTCTCCCGGGCCCGGCGCGAGCGCACGATGGCCGAGCGCCTCGCCGCCGAGATCATGGACGCCAGCAACGGGTTGGGCGCCTCGATCAAGCGCAAGGACGACCTGCAGAAGATGGCCGAGTCCAACAAGGCGTTCGCGCACTACCGCTGGTAGGCGCGGGCGCTGCGGACACCGATCGACGCGTCACGGCGTCGGCGCCGACGACCCCCGATCCGGGTCGCTGACGCCGGCGCCGATTGCGCGACGGGCGGTGTGCACCGGGCTCACCGGACGAATCGGTACGACACCACCCACGAGCACTGACGCAACCGAGCCGCCCCCGGCCCGGTCGAGCACGAGAGACGACGGAGCAGATGGCACGCGAGTTCCCCCTCGACAAGGTCCGCAACATCGGGATCATGGCCCACATCGACGCGGGCAAGACCACCACGACCGAGCGGATCCTCTACTACACCGGGCGCACCTACAAGATCGGTGAGGTCCACGAGGGCGCCGCGGTCATGGACCACATGGTCCAGGAGCAGGAACGCGGCATCACCATCACCTCGGCCGCGACCACCTGCCAGTGGCAGGACTGCCGCATCAACATCATCGACACCCCGGGTCACGTCGACTTCACGGTCGAGGTGGAGCGCTCCCTGCGCGTCCTCGACGGCGCGGTCGCGGTGTACGACGCGGTCGCGGGCGTGGAGCCGCAGACCGAGACGGTGTGGCGTCAGGCCGACAAGTACTCGGTGCCGCGCATGTGCTTCGTCAACAAGATGGACCGCACCGGTGCCGACTTCTACCGCTGCGTCGACATGATGCAGGACCGGCTCGGGGCCAACACGCTCGTCGTCCAGCTGCCGATCGGTGCGGAGGGTGACTTCGAGGGCGTGGTCGATCTCGTGCAGAACAAGGCGCTCGTCTGGCCGCTCGATGACGACTCACTCGGCGCGACCTTCACGGTCACCGACATCCCCGCGGCCCTCGTCGACCAGGCGGCCGAGTACCGGGCGATGATGCTCGAGGAGGTCGCCACCGCGGACGACGACCTCATGGAGAAGTACCTCGCCGACGAGGAGCTCTCCGTCGAGGAGATCAAGGCCGCCATCCGCAAGGGCACGATCGCCGGCCAGTTCGTCCCGGTGCTCTGCGGCACGGCGTTCAAGAACAAGGGCGTCCAGCCGATGCTCGACGCGGTCGTCGACTTCCTGCCGTCGCCCATCGACATCCCCCCGACGCACGGCACGGACATGTCGGGCGAGGAGGAGATGAACCGGAAGGCCAGCGACACCGAGCCGTTCTCGGCCCTCGCCTTCAAGATCGTCGCCGACCCGTACGGCAAGCTCACGTACTTCCGCATCTACTCGGGCACGCTCGAGAAGGGCGCGGAGATCTACAACTCCACCAAGGACAAGAAGGAGCGCATCGGCCGTCTGCTCCGGATGCACTCGAACGAGCGCGAGGACATCGAGATCGCGTACGCGGGCGACATCGTCGCCGGCCTCGGCTTCAAGGGCACCACCACCGGTGACACCCTGTGCGACCGGGCCAAGCCGATCATCCTCGAGCGCATGGAGTTCCCCGAGCCGGTCATCTCGGTGGCCATCGAGCCGAAGACCAAGTCCGACCAGGACAAGCTCGGCAAGGCGCTCTCCTCCCTCTCGGACGAGGACCCGACGTTCCGGGTCCACACCGACGAGGAGACCGGTCAGACCATCATCGAGGGTATGGGCGAGCTGCACCTCGAGGTGCTCGTCGACCGCATGGTGCGTGAGTTCAACGTCGAGGCCAACGTCGGCAAGCCGCAGGTGGCCTACCGGGAGACCATCACGAAGAAGGTCGAGAAGGTCGAGGAGCGCTACGTCCGCCAGACCGGTGGTCGTGGTCAGTACGGGCACGTCGTGCTCACCCTCGAGCCGACCGGTCCGGGTGGTGGGTACGAGTTCGTCAACTCGATCACCGGCGGCGTGATCCCCCGGGAGTACATCCCGTCGGTCGACGCCGGCATCCAGGAGGCCCTCGCCGGCGGCGTGCTGGCCGGGTACTCCCTCGTGGACGTCCGGGCCACCCTCACCTTCGGCTCGTACCACGACGTCGACTCCTCCGAGATGGCGTTCAAGATCGCCGGCTCGATGTGCGTCAAGAAGGCGGCCAAGCTCGCCGCCCCGGTGCTCCTCGAGCCGGTCATGGCCGTGGAGGTCGTGACCCCCGAGGACTACATGGGTGACGTCATCGGCGACCTGAACTCCCGCCGGGGCCGGGTCGAGGGCATGGAGCAGCGGGGCAACGCCTCCGCCGTCCGGGCCCAGGTGCCGCTCGCCGAGATGTTCGGATACGCTACGGACCTTCGCTCGCGCACCCAAGGGCGTGCGACGTACACGATGCAGTTCGACTCCTACCAGCAGGTCCCGGAGTCGATCGCCACGGAGATCACCGCCCGGGTACGCGGCGAGTAGTCCCCGTCCACGTTCCACCAAACCCACACGCGCTCGGTTGCGCGTCAGCACTCAGGAGAGATTGGCCATGGCCAAGGAGAAGTTCGAGCGGACGAAGCCGCACCTGAACATCGGGACCATCGGTCACATCGACCATGGGAAGACGA
>JBEAXD010000314.1:0-3945 GCA_041159995.1 Actinomycetota bacterium
CCTCCGATCACCTCGAACCGGTCCGGCTCGCGCTGCGCAGCGCGCTCGTCGACGGCGACGTCCAGACCGCCTACCGCCTCTGCCTCCGACTGCTCGACGACGGCACACCGTTCGACGCGATCGTCGACGGGGTCCTCATGCCGATCCAGGTCGACCTCGGGCGACGGTGGGCGGCCGGCGACATCTCCATCGCGGACGAGCACGCGGCCACCGCGGTGATCGAGGAACTCCTCGTGCTCCTGGCCGGCGGCCTCGACTCCGCTGACGGGCGTGAGGTCGTCGTCGTCTGCCCGGAGGGGGACGACCACTCCCTGCCGGGCCGCATCGTCGCGATGTCGATGGGTCTCGCCGGACTGCGCGCCCGGTTCCTCGGCTCCTCCCTGCCGGCCCGCGATCTCGCCGACTTCTGCGAGTCCCAGCGCCCCTTCGCAGTGGCGCTCTCGTGTTCGGTGCCCTCGGCCCTCGTCGGCGCCTCCCGGTCGGTCGCCGCGGCGCACGGCCTCGGGGTGCCGGTGCTCGTCGGTGGGCGCGCGTTCGGCGCCGACCCGACCCGTGCGCTGCGCATCGGGGCGGATGCGTGGGCGGCCGACGCTCCGTCCGCGGTCGACACCATCGGCCGGTGGCCGAACGGTGGGCCGGCGCTGGCCCAGCCGGTGCACCCGATCCCGGAGACCGTCGACCTGCTGGCGAGCGAACGCACCCTCATCGTCGCCGCCGCGCTCTCGCGGGTGGTCGACGCGGTGCCGGAGATCGCGACCGTCGCGGACGGGATCGACCGAGCGGCGACCGAACTCGCGGCGCTCGTCGACGTCACCGCGGCGGCGATCCTGCTCGATGACCCGGCGGTCATCCGGGAGCAGCGGGAGTGGGCGGTGCACCTGTTCGCAGGTCACGACCTCCCGGTCGGCACGATCACCCGCGCCATGGATGCCCTCGCCGACGCGGCCGATGGTCGGGGCTTCGCGAGCGCGGCCGGCCTGCTGCGCGGGGCGGCCTGAGGCCGTCGCCTCAGCGTCCGAACACGTGCACGGCTGAGCCGTCGAGGCGCAGGTCGAGCGACTCCCCCGGACGACCGACGGCTCCCGAGATCGCTTCGAACCGGCCCGCAGCCGTCTCGACGGTCACGAGGTGGTGCGCCCGGCGGAAGGTCGTGTCGATCACGCGGCCTCGGATCGGACCCCCGGGCTCCACCCGCAGTGCCTCCGGTCGCCACAGGAGTCGCACCGGTCCGGCGGCGACGCCCGGGACCCCGATCCGACCGAGCGCGGTGGTGACCACGCCATCGGTGGTGGCCTCGCCGTCGACCTCGTTGGTCGCGCCGAGGAACCGCGCGACCCTCGCCGTTGCCGGGTGGTGCCACACGTCATCGGGTTCGCCGACCTGCTCGAGTCGACCGTGGTGGAGGATCGCCACCGCGTCGCCGAGCGCGAACGCCTCGTCGTGATCGTGGGTGACGTGCACCACCGTGACACCGGATGTCCGCAGGATCGATCGCACCTCGACCATGAGGCGATCGCGTCGTTCGCGGTCGAGCGCGCCGTAGGGCTCGTCGAGCAGCAGGACGCGCGGTTCGGGGGCGAGGGCCCGTGCGAGCGCGACGCGCTGCGCCTCGCCGCCGGACAGGCTCGTCACGCTGCGGTGCTCGTACCCCTCGAGTCCGACGCGCGCGATCAGCGCCGCGGCCCGGTCGGTGGCCGTCGCGCGCTCGGACCCGCGTCCCTCGAGGCCGAAGCGAACGTTGCCGAGCACGTCGCGGTGGGGCAGGAGCGCATGGTCCTGGAACACCATGCCGATCCCTCGCCGGTGCGTGGGCACCTCCGTGAGGTCGGTGTCCTCCCAGTGGACCCGGCCGGTGGCGGGTTCGAGACCGGCGATCGCCCGGAGCAGCGTGGACTTCCCGCTCCCGGACTCTCCGAGCACGGTCAGCGTCCTGCCGGTCCCCACGGTGAGGTCGACCCCGATGAGGGCCGCGCGGTCGCCGTAGGTGACGCCGACGTGCTCGAGGCGCAGGGTCACCGTGTCCTCCGGACGCGGGTCGCCGACCGGTCGACGGCGAGCACGGCGAGCGTCGTCACGACCATGAGGACCACGGAGGCCGCCCACGCGGTGCCCCGGTTCGCAGCGCCGGGACGCCCGAGCATGCGGTAGATCGCGACCGGCAGCGTCGTCGTCTCGGGGCGCACGATGAACACGGTGGCGCCGAACTCGCCGAGCGAGACGGCGAAGGCGAACGCCGCCGCGGTGGCGAGCGCGGCCCGGAGCGCGGGGAGGTCGACGGCCCGCCAGACCCGGGCCGGCGTCGCGCCGAGGGTCGCTGCGGCGTCGCGCAGCCGCGGATCGACCGAACGCAGCATGGGCACGGTCGTGCGGACCACGAATGGGATCGCCACGAGCGCCTGCGCGATCGGGATGATCCACCACGAGGTCCGGAGGTCGAACGGGGGCGTGTCGAGGGTGATGAGGTAGCCGAACCCGATCGTCACCGCCGAGAGCCCGAGCGGGAGGAGGGCGGTCCGGTCGAGCAGGCGTGCGGCGCGGTTCGGGCCCCGGCGGGCGACCACTCCGATCGCGATGGCCCCGCCGACGGCGACCGCGATGACCGTGGCCACCACCGCGAACGCCAGGGAGTTGACCAACGCCTGCGTCGGGGTCTCGGCGAGCCCGGTGCCGCCGATCGATCCGAGGGCGCGGTACCACGCGAGTCCGGGCCCCGTACCGGTGGCGATGGACCGCTGGACGAGCACCGCGAGGGGTGCGCCGACGAGGCCGGCCATCACGAGGAGGACGGCGGCGAGCACGAGTCGCCGCGCGCCGGTCACCGGGAGGGCGTCGAGATCGCGCGGTCGCCACCGCGGTGCGGCCCCGCCCTCACGCGCCAGGGCCGCGCCGGCGATCACCGCGCCGCCGACCGCAGCCATCTGGATGATCGACAGCACGGCGGCGGTGCGCAGGTCGAGGGACTGGACGGTGACCCGGTGGATCTCGGTCTCGATCGTGGCGGTGCCGGGGCCACCGAGGATGAGGATCACCCCGAACGAGGTGAAGGAGAACAGGAACACGATCACCGTGCTCGCGACGACGGCCGGTCGCAGGGCCGGCAGGGTGACCCGCCACCAGGTGCGCCAGCGCGACGCGCCCAGCGTGCGCGCCGCGTCGGCGGCGCGGTGGTCGAGGTGGGCCCATCGGGTGCCCACCGTGCGGACGACGACCGCGTAGTTCAGGCACGCGTGGGCCAGGAGGATGGCCGGGAGGGTGCCCACGAGACCGAGGTCGGCGAGGGGCCCGCCCGGGCCGAGGAGCGCGAGGAACGCGGTGCCGACGACGACGGTCGGGAGCACGAACGGGATGGTGAGCGCAGCGGCGAGGATCGCCCGCCCGCGGAAGCGGTACCGCGAGAGCACGTACGCGCCCGGGAGTCCGAGCGCCACGGTGACCACGGTCGAGATCGCGGCCTGCGCGAACGTGAACGCGATGATCCGCGGGATGCCCGGGCGACGCAGGGTGTCGCCGATCGCGGCGAGATCGGGGTGGCCATCGACCCACAGACCGCGGCCGAGGATCGTGGCCACCGGCCACAGGAGGAACAGCAGGAGGAACGCTGCGGCTGCGCCGAGCGCGAGTCCGCGGGCGATCCTCACCGGAGGACCGTCGCGTTCCACTGCTCGATCCACCGGTCGCGGTTGCGGGCGATGTCACCGGGCGGCACCGAGAACGGTTCGGCCGGTCGGCCCGCGTACCGCTCGAACTCGGCCGGCACGGGTGTTCCCGGTCGCACCGGGTACACGAACATGCCGAGTGGGACGTCGGCCTGGAACCGCTCGCCGAGCATGAAGTCGATGAGCCTGCGGGCCGCCGCCGGGTGCTCGGCGTTGCGCAGCACGCCGACCGTCTCGACCTGGCGGAAACAGGTGCGGTCGAGGTTGCCCGTGGGTGCGGTCGCCGGCC
>JBEAXD010000317.1:0-4451 GCA_041159995.1 Actinomycetota bacterium
GGGCACCTCCCCCCGGATGCCCCGAAGCCGAGCCCCGACCCGCCCGCGGCGGGCCATCCGGCCGGTCCGAGCCCGTCGGGGGTGGCAGTACGCTGCGCCCCGGCGGGCCCGGCCGATCGGCCGGCGCGGTGGACACGGGGTGGAAGGTGCTGGTGCGGAGGATCGCGGCGGTGACGGCGGTGAGCCTCGTGCTCTCGGTCGGGGTCGGTGCGTCGACCGCACAGGCCCGCGTCACCGTCGTGTCCAGCCTCGCCGCCCTGCAGACGGCGATCGACAGCGCCGCTGCTGGCGACGTGATCCAGCTCGCGAACGGGACCTACCGGGACGGCTCGATCCGGATCGGTACCAGCGGGATCACCGTCGAGGCGCAGACCACCGGCGGGGTGACGTTGACCGGGTCCCAGTCCGTCACGGTCGCCGGCGACGACACCGTGCTGCGCGGGTTCCGGTTCGCCTCCGGTTCCATCCCGGGCAATGTCATCACCGTCTCCGGCAGCCGCAACACCCTGACCGAACTCTCCTTCGACGGGTACTCGGCCCAGAAGTACGTGGTCCTGTCCTCGGGCTCGCAGCGCAACGCGGTCACCTGGTCGAACTTCGCGAACAAGCCGACCAGCGCCCCGCGGGGCAACCTCGTCCACATCGATCCCGATCCGACGGTGCCCGGGTACCACGTGATCAGCCGCAACACCTTCCAGCGGCTCCCCGGCACCGGCGGCGACTTCGGCAACGAGCCGATCCGCATCGGGAACGGGGCACAGTCCACCTACGTGTCCCGTACGACCGTCGAACACAACTACTTCGAGGACACGGGGGCGGGGGACAGCGAGGCCGTCTCGGTGAAGTCCCGCGAGAACGTCCTGCGCTGGAACACGATGCGCAACAACCCGAACGCCATGTTCGTGTTCCGCAACGGTGACGACAACGTCGCCTACGGCAACTTCTTCCTGCGGTCGGGTGGGATCCGCATCGTCGAGGCCAGCGACATCTGGATCTACGGCAACCACTTCGAGTACGCCGGGGTGGGTGGCACGATGGCCGCGCTCACCTACGACGCCGTCAGCCCGAACCTCACGAACGTCAACGTCATCCACAACACCTTCTACGAGCCGAGCGTCATCGCCCTCGGTTCCGGCGGCACCACGAACGTGTGGGCCGACAACCTCCTGGTGAAGGCCAGCGGCGCGTTGTTCTCGGGCACGCCGAACGGGATCCGCTGGACGGGCAACCTCCACCGGGGGACGCTCGGGATCACCCCGACGGCGGGGGGCTCCACGGCGATCTCCGACCCGGGCCTCGTCGCCGGGCCGCAGGGGTTCCAGCAGCTCGTGGCCGGGAGCCCGGCGATCGACCGGGCCGCGGTCGACTACCCCTCGATCCGCGACGTCGACGGGTTGGACGACGATCCGACACTGGCCTTCGACGTGCAGGGCCAGGCGCGCCCGGTCGACCGTGCGCTCAAGGACGTCGGTGCGGACGAGTACCAGACCACGGCGGCGCTGCGGGGGCCGCTGGTCCTCACGGACGTCGGACCCTCCTACCTGCGCGCGGGCGCGTGGGTGTTCCCGACGCAGGTCAGCGCCGGGACGGTGGGCTCCGGGGACAACAACGGGTTCGAGACCGGCGCGTCGAACCTCTTCGCACTCGACGGGGCACTGGCCCGTGACGCCAACAGCGGCACCGGGTCGAGCATGGTGTGCAGCAGCACCGTCCGCGACCGCGCGGATCTCTCCGGGTTCCCGATCGTGGTCCCCGTCGGCTCGACGATCCGGGGGATCGAGGTCCAGATCCGGGGCCGCGTCAGCTCCAAGAGCAGCACGCCGAGGTTCTGCATCCGCCTCTCGGCCGACGGCGGTGCCACCTGGTCGGTCGGGCGGACGACCACCGACCTCTCGACCACGTTGACCACCCGCACGCTCGGGTCCGCGAGCGACCTGTGGGGCCGTGCCTGGTCCGCATCGGATCTCGGTCCCGGGTTCCGGGTGCAGGTCACGAACCTGTCGACCTCCACGGCGCGGACCTTCGAGGTCGACGCGGTCTCCGTGCGGGTCACGACCTGACCGGCAGCGGCGTCCCGCCGGCACTCCCGGTGCCACAATGCAGTGGATCATCGACGAACGCGGCGAGGACCACGACCATGACGGCTCCGCTCTCCCTCATCGGCACCTACGGGTCGCCGTACTCCCTCAAGATGCGGGCGGTGCTCCGGTACCGCCGCATCCCCTTCACCTGGGTGCTCCAGAACACTCCCGGGCAGTTCGCGCTCCCGAAGCCGCCCGTGGCGATCATCCCGGTGCTCGGGTTCCCGGACGAGACCGGAACGGTCACCGAGGTGATGGTCGACTCGACGCCCCAGATCGCCCGGCTCGAGACGATGTTCCGTGAACGATCGCTGGTCCCGCCGGATCCGGCCCTCGCCTTCCTCCACCTGCTCATCGAGGACTACGCCGACGAGTGGCTCACCAAGGCGATGTACCACTACCGGTGGGCACCCCCCGAGGCGGTGGAGCGGGCCCGTCGGCTCCTGCCGGTGTGGCCGATGCTCCACGAGGACGACGATCGGCTCGCCCAGTGGGGCGACTGGGTCGTCGACCGGCAGGTAGGGCGCCGAGCACTCGTCGGCAGCACGGACGCGAACGCGCCGGTGATCGAGTCCTCCTACGTCCGACTCCTCGAGATCCTGAACCGGATCGTCGAGGCGCAGGACTTCGTGCTCGGCGACCGACCGGGGAGCGGGGACTTCGGGTTGTTCGGGCAGTTGAGCCAGCTCGTCATCATCGAGCCGACCTCGACGGCGCTGTGCTTCGAGCACGCGCCGCGGGTGTACTCGTGGGTCAACCGCGTCGACGACCTCTCGTGGTGGGCGATCGAGGGGGACGAGGGCTGGGTCGACCGTGCCACGCTCCCGTCGGTCACGCTCGCACCGCTGCTCGCCGAGATCGGCGCGACCTACACGCCGTTCATGCTGGCCAACGAGGCGGCGCTCGAGGCCGAGCAACCCGAGGTGGTCTGCGAGATCCTCGGGCGGGAGTACCGGCAGGGCGCGTTCCCGTACCAGGGCAAGACCATCCGGTGGATCCGCGAGGCCCGGGCCGCCCTCTCCGATGCCGATCGGGTCTGGGTCGACGGTGTTCTGGCCGGCAGCGGGTGCGAGGCCCTGTTCGCGTGACCGACCTCGCAGCGGCCGAACCGCTCGTCGAGCCGATCGCGCTCTTCGGTCACTGGCTCTGCCCGTACTCGGTGCGGGTCGAGTTCGCGCTCGCCGAACTCGGACTCGCCCACGAGGTCGTCGACGTGCCGCCGACGGCCGCCCGTCCGAAGGGCTTCGTCGTGCCGCAGGAGTTCCTCGACCACAGCCCGCGCCACGAGATCCCGATGATCCGGGAGGGTGGGCGGTACCTGGCCGACTCACTCCCGATCCTCGACCGCCTGTACCGGGCACGGGGCCCGTGGTCGCCACAGCACTCCGATCTGGCGCGCCAGGTCGATCGCACGGTGTTCGGGCCGATGGTGGGCGTCTACTACGGCACCGACCCGGATCGGATCGCCGCCGCGTCGGCCGCGCTCGCGACCGCGTGCGTCGGGATCGCGGAGGTGCTCGGGGATCGTGAGTGGCTCGCGGGGGATGTGCCGTCGATGGCCGAGGCCGCCCTCGTGCCGTTCCACGTGCGACTCGAGGGGCTCCGGGCGCTCGGCTTCACCGACTCCGTGCCGGCGACGGTCCTCGCGCATGGCGAGCGGAGCCTCGCCCGACCCGGGGGTCGCGCCGCGAGCTGGACCGACGCGCAGCAGGAGGAGTTCGTCCGGCGGTTCACGACCCACCGGGCGCGCCGAGCCGCAGCCGGCTGAGGCCGTGGGCGTCGCAGGGTCGGCGGCGTCTACGGTGTGCGGCCCCGGGCGCTTAGCTCAGTTGGTCAGAGCGCTGCGCTTACAACGCAGTGGTCGGGGGTTCGAGTCCCTCAGCGCCCACGCCCGCCCTGGCCGGACCGATCATGCGGTCGGTCGGTACGTCAGCGCGACGGCGCCCGATCCGAGCGTGCGTCGATCGACGAGCGTGAGGTCGAGGCGTGCGCCGAGGCCCTCCGGGCGCTGACGGCGCGGTTCGAACCGCCGCAGATCGTCGGGGCCGGTCCGAGCACCGGGCTGCACGCGCCCGACTGGCTCCGCGTTCGATTCACCGCACGCGCATGAGACCGCTGCGGTACTCCATCAACGTGACGCTCGACGGCTGCTGCGACCACACCGTGGGGGTGGTCGACGAGGAACTCCACCGCCACCACGCGGGGAACATCGCCCGGGCCGATGCGCTCCTGCTCGGGCGCATCACCTACGAGATGATGGAGGAGGCGTGGCGCCGCGCCCCCGACGGCGGTTGGCCGGCGTGGATGGACGCATGGATGGTGCCCTTCGCCCGGACCATCGACGCCGTGCCGAGGTACGTCGTGTCGAGC
>JBEAXD010000321.1:0-2766 GCA_041159995.1 Actinomycetota bacterium
CACGGTCTGCTCCTCGCGGCCGAACTCGGACCGGACGCCGACGCGAAGTCCGTGCAGAACGCCTGCCTCGAGCGCGGGCTGATCGTGAATGCCGTCACTGCGACGGCGTTGCGCATCGCGCCCCCGCTGCTCGTCACCGACGCGGAGATCGACGAGGCCGTCGTCCGACTCGCCGCTGCCATCGAAGCCACGGAGGCCCCGTGACCATCCAGCACGTCCTCGAACTCGACGACCTCACGCCCTCGCAGGTCGCCACGATCCTCGACCGCGCCGAGGCCTGGAAGCGCGACCCGTCGGCGGTGCCGGCGGCGCTGCGCGCCCGCGGCGTCGCACTCGTCTTCGAGAAGCCGTCGGCCCGGACCCGCGTCTCCTCGGAGATGGCGGTCGCCACGCTCGGCGGCCACCCGATCTACATCCGCCCTGAGGAGATCGGCATCGGCACGCGTGAGAGCGTCGAGGACGTCGCCCGGACCCTCGGCTCGTACTGCTCGATCATCGCGGCCCGGGTCTACGACCACGGGGTGCTCGAGGGCATGCGGGACGCCTCGCCGGTGCCGGTCATCAACCTGCTCTCCGACCGGGCCCACCCGTGCCAGGGTCTCGCCGACCTCCTGACCATCCGGGAACTGTTCGGCTCGATCGAGGGACGTCGGCTCGCCTACGTCGGCGACGGCAACAACGTGGCGGCATCGCTCGCGTTCGGTGCTGCGATGACCGGGCTCGAACTCGTCGTCTCCTCGCCACCGGGGTACGAACTCGACGCGGACGTGGTCGACCATGCCCGCAACCTCGGCGGATCGATCTCGCTGATCCAGGATCCGCACGAGGCCGTGCACGGGGTGGACGCGATCTACACGGACGTCTGGACCTCGATGGGTGAGGAGGACGAGGCCGAGGTGCGCCGGGCCGCGTTCGCACACTGGCAGGTCGACGATGTGCTCATGGCCGCCGCCGGACCGGACGCGTGGTTCCTCCACTGTCTTCCGGCCCACCGGGGCGAGGAGGTCGCGACCGCAGTCATCGACGGGCCGCGCTCCGCCGTGTGGCGGCAGGCCGCGAACCGGATGCACAGTGCCCGGGCGCTCTTCGCGCTGGTGCTCCCCGGGGCGGAGGCCGACTGATGGCCACGCTCGGCAAGCCCCAGCGCCAGCACCGCATCGCCCGCATCCTCGAGGAGCGGGCGGTGGGGAGTCAGACCCAACTCGTCGAACTGCTCGCGGCCGAGGGCATCTCGGCGACCCAGGCCACCGTGAGCCGTGACCTCGAGGACCTCGGGGCGGTCAAGGTCCGGATCCCGGGTGGGTCGATGGTCTACGCGGTGCCCGAACTCGCCCAGGAACGGATCGTCCCGGACGACCACCTGCGTCGGGTGATGGGGGAGTTCGTGGTCGAGGTCGCGCACAGTGCCAACCTCGTCGTGCTGCGCACGCCGCCGGGCTCGGCCCACGTCGTGGGCTCGGCCCTCGATCGGTCGGGGCTCGCCGGGGTGCTCGGGAACGTGTCGGGGGACGACACGGTCATGGTGGTGTGCGCCGAGGATGTCGGCGGTGCGAAGGTGGCGGTCCGGCTCGCCGAGCTGGCCGGTCTCTGAGAGAGGAACACGTTCGATGGTGGATGCCAAGCGGGTGGTGCTCGCGTACTCCGGGGGTCTCGACACCTCGGTGGCGGTGAAGTGGATCCAGGAGGAGTGGGGCGCGGAGGTCGTCGCGCTCGCCGTCGACGTGGGCCAGGTGCCCGATGCCGACCAGGCCTACTGGGACGCGGTGGTCGAGCGGGCGCGAGCGGCGGGCGCGGTCGAGGCCGAGGTCATCGACGCGCGGGCCGAGTTCGCGACCGAGTACTTCGGACGCGCCCTCAAGGCCAACGCGCTCTACGAGGGCAAGTACCCGCTCGTCTCCGCGCTGAGCCGGCCGGTGATCGTCAAGCACCTGGTCGACGCGGCCAACCGGTACGGCGGTGACGCCGTCGCCCACGGCTGCACCGGTAAGGGCAACGACCAGGTGCGTTTCGAGGTGGGCATCCGCACGCTCGACCCGTCCCTGAACGTGCTCGCGCCGACCCGCGTGTGGGGTCTCACCCGTGAGGACTGCATCGAGTACGCGGCGAGGTTCGACATCCCGATCAACGTCAACAAGAAGAAGCCGTACTCCATCGACGAGAACCTCGTGGGCCGTGCCATCGAGTGCGGCGAGATGGAGGACCCGTGGGCCGCGCCGCCCTCGGACATCTACGACCTCACCGCACACGTGGCCGACGCGCCGACCGAGCCGCGCGAGGTGGTCGTCGGCTTCGAGCGGGGCCTCCCCGTGAGCCTCGACGGGAGGGCCATGCCGATGGACGCGCTCGTCCTCGAGATGGGGGCGATCGCGGGCTCGTACGGCTACGGCCGCATCGACATGGTCGAGAACCGGCGGGTCGGCATCAAGAGCCGTGAGACCTACGAGTGTCCCGGTTCGCTGTCGCTCATCGTCGCCCACCAGGACCTCGAGGGCATCACCCTCGAGCGCGACGTCATGCGCGAGAAGCAGCGGCTCGAGACACGGTACGCCGAGCTCGTCTACGACGGTCTCTGGTTCTCGCCGCTGCGCGAGGCGCTCGACGCGTTCATCGACAGCACCCAGGAGCACGTCACCGGCGAGGTGCGCCTCGTCCTCGAACCGGGTCGGTGCGCGCCCAACGGGCGCCGGGCGACCGCGGGTCTCTACGACTACGAACTCGCCACCTACGAGGCCGAGGACGCGTTCCGGCACGAGGACGCGGCCGGCT
>JBEAXD010000322.1:0-7283 GCA_041159995.1 Actinomycetota bacterium
ACCCTGCACCGACCACGGTGCCGCCGACCACGACGACCCGGGCCTCGTGAGGATGCTCGATCCCCGCACGTACTGGTGGATCTCCCGGGCCACGGGCATCGTCGCCTGGGCCGTGCTCACGCTGTCGGTGATCTGGGGCCTGTCGCTGACGACACGCCTGCTCGGGAGGTTCCCGAAGCCCGCGTGGATGCTCGACCTGCACCGACACTTCGCAGCGCTCGCGTCGATCCTCGTCGGCGTGCACATCGGCAGCCTGATGCTCGACGGGTACGCGCGCTTCTCCCTCGCCGACATCCTCGTCCCGATGCACACGCCGTGGAAGCCGGGCCCCGTCGCCTGGGGCATCGTCGGGCTGTACCTGCTCCTCGCCGTGCAGGGCACCTCACTCGCGAAGAAGCGCATGCCGCTCAGGGTGTGGCGCGCGCTCCACCTCCTCTCGTACCCGTTGTGGGCCGTGGCGACCGCGCACTTCATCACTGCGGGAACCGACGCGTACACGCCGGCCTTCGCCTACTCGGTGATCGGCACGACGATCCTGATCTCGGCGCTCACGATCGGCCGGGTGCTGAGCCCGCGCCCGGCCCGTCGCGCCGTGGCGCCACCCGCACCGAGCCCGGGACCGACCCCCGCGGCTCCCGCGCCCGCGAGCCCGAACGCCCCTGCGCCCGGCACCGGGTCCCGCGCCGAGATGATCGCCCGTGCGAGGGCCCACGCCGCATCCGGCAACGACTGACCCGGGTCAGCGGATCGCGCCCGCCTCGCGCAGCCGTGCGAGGTCGTCGACCGAGAAGCCCCAATCGGCGAGCGCGGCGTCGGTGTGCTGACCCGGCCAGGCCGGAGCGCCCTGGATCGCGCCGGGCGTCCGGCTGAACCGTGGCGCCGGAGCGGGCTGACGCACCCCGAACTCCTCGACGAAGGTGCCCCGGGCGACCATGTGCGGGTGCGCCGCGGCCTCCTGCATGGTGAGGACGGGCGCGTAGCACGCGTCCGAGTGCTCGAGGATCTCGTTCCACTCGTCACGGGTCCGGGTGAGGAACAGGGCGGTGAGACGCTCGCGCTGCATGTCGTAGGTGCTCGGGTCCATCTGGCGGGCGAGGTCGAACTCGTCCGCGAGACCGAGGCGGGCCACGAGTTCCGCGTAGAACTGCGGCTCGAGCGAGCCCAGCGAGATGAACTGTCCGTCCCGGCACTCGTAGGTGTCGTAGAAGGGCGCACCGGTGTCGAGGAGGTTCGTCCCCCGCTCGCCCCAACCGGGCCACGCGTGGAACATCGCCATGAGGACCGCCGAGCCGTCGACCATCGCCGCATCGATCACCTGGCCCTGACCACTGCGAGAAGCCTCGAGCAACCCGCAGGCCACACCGAAGGCCATGAGCATGCCCCCGCCCCCGAAGTCCCCGACGAGGTTGATCGGCGGGGTCGGCTTCTCACCCCGCCGGCCGAGGTGCGCGAGTGCCCCGGCGAGTGCGATGTAGTTGATGTCGTGCCCAGCCGCCTGCGCGTACGGACCGTCCTGACCCCACCCGGTCATCCGCCCGTACACGAGGCGCGGGTTGCGCGCGAGACAGTCCTCCGGCCCGAGACCGAGTCGTTCGGTGACGCCGGGCCGGAACCCCTCGATGAGCGCATCGGCCCCATCGACGAGGCGCATGACGGTCTCGATGCCCTCGGGGTGCTTGAGGTCCACCCCGATCGAACGCCGACCCCGATTGAGCAGGTCGAACGGCGGGTGGTCGGGGATCTCGTCGCGCACCGACTGCGCACGCTCGACCCGGATGATGTCCGCACCCATGTCCGACAGCATCATCGCGGCGAACGGACCCGGCCCGATGCCGGCCAGTTCGACGATGCGCACTCCACTCAACGGTCCGGCCACGTGCCCACTCCTCCGTGCTCGACGGGGCGCACGCCCCGAGTGGGCGAACCCTAGGTCCGGATCGGATCGGGTCAGAAGTTGAGGCGCAACCCCGGGCGCGGCCAGTCGATCGCGTGGATCGTCCCGGTTCCCGAGCAGGTGACGTACGCGGTGCGCAGATCGTCCCCGCCGAAGCAGACGTTCGTGACGAGGAGATCGGGCAGCGGCACGTGCTCGACGCTCGAACCGTCCGGCGCGATCACGGTGAGCCCACCGTTCACGAGCGTGCCGACGACGACGTAACCCTCGGAGTCGACGGCCAGGGAGTCCAGCAGTTGCATCCCCGGCAGGCCGGCGAGCACCTCACCGCGGTGACCGATGAGACCGGGCCGACCGACGACGCCCGGCGCCTCGATCGGCCACCGGATGACGCGACCGGTGTGCGTCTCGGCGACGTAGAGCATCGCCCCGTCGGGCGAGAGCCCGATGCCGTTGGGCGACTCGAGCGGGTAGATCACCTCGGTGATCGACGAACCGTCGGGGGTCGCGTAGTACACGCCGCCGTGGTCGCGCTCACGCGCTCGGATCTTGCCGTGGTCGGTGAACCACAGGTTCCCGGCGGCGTCGAACACGAGGTCGTTCGGCCCCATGAGTGGATTGCCGTCGCAGGCCGTGTAGAGCACGGTCACCGCTCCGGTGGCGAGATCCACGCGCTCGATCCGACCGCCCGAGTAGTCCTCGGGCTGGAGCATCTCGGTGACCGTCACGCCCATGATCTCGTGGAACGACCAACCACCGCTGTTGCAGACGTACGCGGCGCCGTCGGGTCCGATGGCGAGCCCGTTCGGACTCCCGCCGGGCTCGGCGATGACCTCGATCCGACCGTCGGGGTGGATCCGGTCGACCCGGCGGTTCTGGAGCTCGACGCACAGCAGCGTGCCATCGGGCATCCACACGGGGCCCTCGGGGAACCCGAGTCCGGAGGCGATGAGGGTCGGTTCCGCGGCCATGGGCCGACAGCCCACCACCCGCTTGCGAGCGGCGTCAAGCAGGCGTGAGGATGCGGGCCATGCGCATCCGACTGGACCCGGCCGACGAGTACATGCACTCCCTCGAGGAGGCCTCGAACTTCAACGAGAGCATGTACTTCAACGTGTACGACCCCGCGGAGTCGATGGGCGGGTTCTTCCGGCTCGGCAACCGCGCCAACGAGGGCTACGCGGAGATGACCACCTGCCTGTACCTCCCGGACGGTCGCGTCGCGTTCATGTTCGACCGGCCGAGGATCGACCACAACGATGCCTTCGACGCGGGCGGCATGCGCTTCGAGGTCGTGGAGCCGTTCGCCGCGCTCACCGTCACCTACACGGGCCGCGCCGTGCTCCTCGACGACCCCCTCGTCATGGCGAACCCGCGCCGCGCCTTCACCGAGAGCCCGTGGACCGAGGTCGAGGCGCACCTCGACTACTACGGGGTCTCGCCGATGATGGGGGGCGAGCCGGTCAACGACGACGGCTCACCCCTCGCCGAGGACCTCTCGGGCGGGTTCGCGCGCGGCCACTACGAGCAGCACGTCGGCGCCCGCGGCACGATCCGGGTCGGTGACGAGGAGTGGTCCGTCGACGGGTACGGACTGCGCGACCACTCGTGGGGTCCCCGGTACTGGCAGGCCCCGTGGTACTACCGCTGGCTCACGATGAACTTCGGCGACGATGCCGGGTTCATGGTGTCCCGCATCGTGTCCCAGGACGGCAGGGTGCGGATGGGTGGCGTCGTGTTCGAGGACGGCGCGTACACCCACGTGGATCACTGCGAGGTCGACACCGAGTGGACGGGCGAGGACACCTACCACCGGCGCATCACCGCGAAGGTCCGGGCCGGCGGCAAGGATCACCTCATCACCGGCGAGGTGATGACCATGGTGCCGCTGCGCAACCGGCGCACGACCCCGGACGGCGAGCAGCTCGTGACCCGCATCAGCGAGGGCATGACCCGCTGGGAGTGGAACGGGCGCACCGGTTACGGCCTCTCGGAGTACCTCGACCAGATCGTCGACGGTCGGCCGGTGGGCGCCGACGCGTGAGCCGGCGGCTCGCGATCGGAACGGACGCGCTCGCGCTCGCGGCCACGCGCGGCCTCGGTACGCCGGTCGTGATCGAGGACCTCCGTCGGCTCTCCGGCGGCGCGTCCCGCGAGACCTGGGCGTTCGACGCGTGCGCGGCGGACGGTACTCGCCACGCACTCGTGCTGCGCCGCGACCCGGGGACCCACATCGGGCAGGTCGGTCGGGCGGCCGAGTTCGAACTCCTGCGCGCGGTCGGTTCGGCCGGCGTGGTCGTCCCGAGCGTGCGGTTCCTGCTCGAACCGGGCGACGACCTCGGCACCGGCTTCGTGATGGACCGCATCGAGGGCGAGACGATCGCGCGACGCATCCTGCGCGACGACGAGTACGCCGGAGCACGCCGCGCGCTCACCGACCAGTGTGGTGCGGCCCTCGCTCGCATCCACGCGACGCCGATCGGGACCCTTCCGGACCTCGACCTCCTCGATGCGCCGGCCCAGATCGCCCAGTACCGGGCACTCATCGACGGGTTCGGCGCACCCCATCCGGCGTTCGAACTCGCGCTCCGCTGGCTCGCCGAGCATGCCCCCGACCTCCCGGAGGGCGGTGCACGCCTCGTGCACGGTGACTTCCGCAACGGCAACTTCATCGTGGGCCCGGAGGGCCTGCGCGCGGTGCTCGACTGGGAGCTGTCCCACCTCGGGGATCCGATCGAGGATCTCGGCTGGGTCTGCGTGCGGTCCTGGCGGTTCGGGGTCGACGACCGCAGGGTCGGTGGATTCGGCGACCTCGACGCACTCATCGCGGCATACGTCGCCGCCGGCGGTGATCCGGTCGACCGTGCGCACGTCCGGTACTGGGAGGTGTTCGGCACGTTGAAGTGGGGCGTCATCTGCCAGATGCAGTGCGCGGCCCATGAGCACGGCTTCGTGCGGTCCGTGGAGAACGCCGCGCTCGGACGTCGGGTCGCCGAGACCGAGTGGGATCTGCTCGACCTCGTCGTCGGACCCGACCCGGGACCCGACCCCGCGTGGGTCGCGGACGCGGCTCCCGCCGAGAGCGTCCACGACGTGCCGAGTGCGGCCGGCCTCGTCGCCGCGGTGCGCGAGTACCTCGAACGCGACGTCATGGGCGCCACCGAGGGTCGCATCGCCTTCCACGCCCGGGTGGCGGCAAACGTCCTCGGGATGGTCGAGCGCGAACTCGCCCTCGGCCCCGGCCCCGTCGCGACGACGCGCGCGAACCTCGCCGGACTGCTCGGACGCGATGGCCCGGCGGCCTCCCTCATCGACGGACTCGCGACGCGGATCCGCGACGGCGGGCCCGTCGATCCGGCGACGATCACCGCGGTGCGCGAGACGGTACGCATCAAGCTCGCGGCGTCGAACCCCGACTACGCGTCCTCCGCGGACTGACCGGTAGGGTCGGCCTCATGCGCTTCACCACCTGGAACGTCGCCTCCCTGAAGGCCCGGATGCCTCGCGTCGAGGCCTGGCTCGCCGCCGCCGACTGCGACGTGCTCTGCGTGCAGGAGACCAAGATGGCGCCGGAGGCGTTCCCCCACGACGCCTTCGCCGCGCTCGGATACGAGGCGGTGCACCACGGGGAGGGCCGCTGGAACGGCGTCGCGATCCTCTCCCGGGTCGGGCTCACCGACACCACCCACGGCTTCGACGGCCTCGAGGACCCCTACGAGGGGGACGCCCGGCTCGTGAGCGCGGTCTGCGGCGGCGTCCGGTTCATCGACGTGTACGTCCCGAACGGCCGGGAGGTTCCGAGCGAGTTCTACGACCGGAAACTGGTGTGGTTCGAGCGACTCGCCGAGTACCTCGACGCACACCACTCCCCCGACGAACCGCTCGTGCTCCTCGGCGACTTCAACGTCGCGCCCGAGGATCGCGACGTCTGGGACATCGCGGCGTTCAACCTCTCGACCCACGTCACCGGACCCGAGCGCGCGGCACTGACCCGACTGCGCGACTGGGGGCTCACCGACGCGTTCCGGTCCGTGGACGACGAGGCCAACGGATTCTCGTTCTGGGACTACCGCGGCGGGGACTTCCACCAGGGCCGTGGGATGCGCATCGACCTCGCGTACGTCACCGCGCCGGTGGCCGAGCGCCTCACCGCCGCCCGGGTCGATCGCGACGCGCGCAAGGGTGAGAAGCCCTCGGATCACGCGCCCGTGATCTTCGACCTGCGCGACTGACCGAACGGATCGAGCCGAGGACGGCCGGACCGTGGCCGTCAGCCCGCGAAGGAGAGGGCCCGACGGGCGAGCGCGGGCACGCCGTCGGCGAGGAACTCGAACAGCGGATCGTCGCTCGTCCCCGCGGCGAAGCGGGCGTAGGAGCCCTCCATCACGCAGGCCAACTTGAAGAGGCCGAGCACGCAGTGGAACCCGAGGTGCTCGAGGTCGCGGCCCGACGCCGCGGCGTACCGATCGGCGAGGTCGGCTCGGGTCGGCACGGGCCCGTGCGGCAGGAGCGCCGCGTTCGCGCCGGCGAACACCGACGACTCCCCCGGGTCGAGCCAGAGCCCGAGCATCCATCCGAGATCGACCAGCGGATCGCCGATGGTGGCCTGCTCCCAGTCGAGGACCGCGAGCGGTCGCACCGGTTGCCCGGCCTCGAACATCACGTTGTCGGGCTTGTAGTCGCCGTGGATGATCGTCGGGGCCTGCATCGGTGGGGTGTGGGCGGCCAGCCACGCCGCCGCCTCGTCGACCTCGGGCAGCGGCCGCGTGCGGTACCGGTCGAGCTGCCCGATCCACCGGGGCACCTGGCGCTCGAGGTACCCCTCCGGCCGGCCGAAGTCCGCGAGCCCGGCCGCCTGCCAGTCGACCGCGTGGATGCCGACGAGCAGGTCGATGAGCGCGTCCGAGATCGCACGGGGTGCGTCGGCGTCCCCGACGAAGGCATCGGGCATCGCCTCGCGCACGACGACCCCGTGCAGCCGCTCCATCAGGTAGGCCGGCACGCCGAGCCGGTCCGCGTCGAACGCCACGACGTGCGGCAGCGGCACCGGCGCGCCCGCGGCGGCGAGCGACGTGATCAGACGGGACTCGCGCGCCATGTCGTGCGCGGTCGGCGAGAGCGGGGTGCGCGGCGGTCGCCGGAGCACCCACTGCGCCCCGCCCCGCGTCACCGCGAACACCTCGTTCGAGTGGCCGGTGGTGATCCGCTCGACCTCGGGCGGACCCGAGCCGGGGAGGCCGAGGTCGTCGAGCCAGACGCCGAGCACATCGGGATCGACGAGGGCGGCACGGCTCACGGCGCGGATCCTAGGCAGCGTCCTCCGGGCGGAGGCCGGACGCGAGCGGGGCGGCCCAGCAGGGCCGCCCCCTCCCCCTGTCGTCGGCGCGCC
>JBEAXD010000021.1:0-9751 GCA_041159995.1 Actinomycetota bacterium
GTCGCGGACGTCCGGGCCGCCGGGCGGCCGGAGGCGCGGGCGGGACCGCTCACGCGCCCCGCCCCCCGAGGCCCCGGGCGAGCGCGGCGAGACCACGGTAGGACGCGGCGTCCTCGAGCGCGTCCTCGATGCGCAGCAGTTGGTTGTACTTCGCGACACGGTCCGAACGGGCGGGTGCACCGGTCTTGATCTGGCCGCAGTTCGTGGCGACCGCGAGGTCGGCGATCGTGGTGTCCTCGGTCTCGCCGCTCCGATGCGACATGACCGAGGTGTAGGAGGCGCGGGTGGCCATCTCGATCGCGTCGAGGGTCTCGGTGAGGGTCCCGATCTGGTTCACCTTGATGAGGATGGAGTTCGCGACCCCGAGGTCGATTCCCCGGGCGAGCCGCTCCACGTTCGTGACGAACAGGTCGTCGCCGACGAGTTGGACCCGATCCCCGACCGTGGTCGTGAGCGCCGCCCACCCGTCCCAGTCGTCCTCGGCCATGCCGTCCTCGATCGAGACGATCGGGTACCGGTCGCACAGGTCGGCGAGGTAGCCGGCGAACTCGGACGAGGAGTACTCGGTGCCCTCGCCGGCGAGCACGTAGCGACCGTTCCGGTGGAACTCGCTCGAGGCGGCGTCGAGCGCGAGGGCGATCTCCGCCCCCGGCGTGTACCCGGCGCGCTCGATGGCCTCGACGAGGAGCTTCACGGCCTCCTCGTTCGACGGGAGGTTCGGGGCGAAGCCGCCCTCGTCCCCGAGCGCGGTCGCCAGCCCCCGCTCCTGGAGCAGCCGCTTGAGCGCGTGGTACGTCTCGGTGCCCCAGCGCAGCCCCTCGCGGAACGAGGCCGCGCCCACCGGCATGAGCATGAACTCCTGGAGGTCCACGTTCGAGTCAGCATGGGCGCCGCCGTTGAGCACGTTCATCATCGGCACGGGCAGGACCCGGGCGTTCGTGCCACCGACGTAGCGGAAGAGCGGGAGGTCGCACTCGTCGGCCGCCGCCTTGGCGACCGCGAGGGAGACCCCGAGGATCGCGTTCGCGCCGAGGCGGCTCTTGTTGTCCGAACCGTCGAGGTCGACGAGCGTCGTATCGATGACCCGCTGGTCCAGGGCGTCGAGCCCGAGCAGCGCGTCACCGATCTCCTGCTCGACGTGCTCGACGGCTCGGCGCACACCCCTTCCGAGGTACCGCTCGTCGCCGTCACGGAGCTCGGCCGCCTCGTGGGCGCCGGTGCTGGCCCCGCTCGGGACCGCGGCCCGGCCCCGGGCGCCCGACAGCAGCTCCACCTCGACCTCGACCGTCGGGTTGCCCCGGGAGTCGAGGATCTCGCGGGCGATGACGTCGGCGATGGCGCTCACGGGTCGGTCCCTCTCGCCCGCGCGACCGGGCGTTGCTCCTGTGGTGTGAGGGTCGAGGGTAGTCCGGTGTGGACAGTGTCCCGAGGCATTCCGGGGCCCGAGCCGGGTCGCTCCGACCCCGGGCTGCGGCCCCTCAGGCCGGCGGAGCGCCGTGACGCGGCTGGCGACGGGGTCCGCGCTCGATGCGCTCCATCCGCTTCCAGAGCAGGCCCGGGGCGAGCCGCCGCATCCGGATCGCGGAGCGGGTGATCCGGCCCGGGAAGGCGAAGATCTCACCCCGTTCGAGGGCCGCCTCGGCGGCATCGAGCACCTCGGCCGCCCGGATCGACGGCTGTCCGCCGAGTGCCATCGGATCCGCGGCGTCGATGGCGTGGAGCATCGGGGTGTCGACCGGGGGCGGGCAGACCACGACGGTGCGGATCCCGGTGCCCGCGAGTTCGTGGGCGAGGACCTCGCCGTAGGCGACCACGGCGAACTTCGAGGCGTCGTACGCGCCGAGGCGGTACGAGGGCACCCAGCCCGCCATCGAGGCGAGGAGCACGAGATCACCGCGGCTCCGCTCGACCATCCCGGGCACCACCGCCGCCACGGTGCGCACCGTCCCGACGTAGTTGACCTCCATCACCCGCGCCACGTCCTCGACCGGTTGCTCGACGAGCCGACCGGGGCGGCAGATGCCGGCGGCGTGCACGAGCCGGTCGACCGGCCCGACCTCCGCCCCGATGCGCGCCACGGCGTCGGCGAGGGCGTCCGGATCGGTGACGTCGGCCGCGAACGCGGACACGTTCGGCGAGTGTCGTTGGGCGGCCTCGAGCGACTCGGCGGTGAGGTCGAGGGCGGCGACCCGCGCACCCTGCGCCGCGAGGCGCTGGGCCGCGAGGAGCCCGATGCCACTGCCCGCGCCGGTGACGAGGGCGACCGAGCCGCGGAACGTCACGCCGACCCCCCGGGCGCCGGGATGCCGCCGAGGTCGACGACCCGCGCGTCACCGAAGGTCATGCGCACCCGGCGCATCGTGCCCGACATGATCGCCCGCCGCGGGAACCCGAGCACCCGCAGTTCGTCGGCGATGAGGCCGGTGCCGAGATCGACCCGCGCGCCGCCCGGTCGCCCGCGGGACCCCTCGCCGTCCAGGCGCCAGGGGGTGCACCGCACCGTCCCCTCCGACCACGAGTACGCGTCCAGGTTCGTGTCCGGCACCCGGGTCCGCACGCCGTGCGCGATGGACAGCCGCACCGCGAGCGAACCGTCGACCACGAGGGTCGCGGTGTCGCGCCGGACACCCTCGTCGATGTCGATGTCGGTGACGAACTTGGGGAATCCCCAGATGTCGCGCCCGGCCGCGCAGGTGAACGGTTGGTTCACCGGCAGTTGATGGATGAACGCCCCGGTGTCCTTGCGATCCGAACTGCCCGGCCGACGCACGATGAGTGCGACGACGAACTCGTGGTAGGGGCCGAGGTCGCCGTCCACGTAGCGCACGAAGCCGAGACTCGCGAGGGCCCGACCGCCGGGCAGCGGCGCCGGTTCCAGACCGCTGTACGCGATGAGGTCGCGGGCGGCGCGGAACGGGACCGCGAAGGTCGAGAACCACGAGCGCGCCTCGCGGATCTCGACCGGCGTGGTGATCGTGCTCCCGAGGACGTCGTAGCTGGTCACGATGCCGATTCGACCACGCGGGCCCGCAGGGGCGCCACCCACCGCACCCGGGTGGTCAACCGTGGGCGGCCCGCCGCCACAGGTCCCGGGCGACCTCGGGCCCGAGATCCCGGAGCGTCGCGCCCCGGGCCACCGCGAGCGCCTCCGCGGCCCGGAAGGTGTCCCGGAACCGCGCCGCCCAGGCGCGCAGCGCGGACTCCGCATCGACCCCCTCGGCCCGAGCCACCGCCACGGCCGCGGCGAGGAGATCACCGACCGCGGGGTCAGCCTCGGTCCCCGGGGCATCCGGCACGTCGCGCAGACGCGCGACCGCCGCGTCGAGGTCGGAGAGCGCGGCAGCACGATCCGCCGGTGCGAGGCCCACGGTCGCCGCCTTGCGGAACAGCTTGAGCGCGTACAGCGTGGAGGGCAGGGCCGGGCTGATGCCGTCCACGATCGACGCGGCGCCCCGCTCCTCCTGCTTGATGACCTCCCAGTTCGCGAGGACGTCCTCGCTGCTCGCGACCTCCACCTCGCCGAACACGTGCGGGTGCCGGCGCACCAACTTGTCGTGGATGCCCCGGGCGACGTCGGCGAACGTGAACGCCCCGGCCTCCGCGGCGAGGATCGAGTGGAACACCACCTGGAAGAGCACGTCGCCGAGCTCGTCCTCGAGGCGCGCGTAGGCCTCGAGGTCGACCTCGCCCCCCGGGGCGTCCGGCGGGAGCGCCTCGAGGGTCTCGACCGTCTCGTACGCCTCCTCGAGGAGGTACCGGACGAGCGATCGGTGGGTCTGCTCCGCGTCCCACGGGCAACCGCCCGGTCCCCGCAGCACCTCGGCCAGGGCGACGAGTCGCGCCACCTCCCCCGCCACCGCGGCGCCGCCGGTGTCCACGTACAGCGTCGTGAGGTGATCGGGTTCCACCGAACGGTCGAGGTCCTCGAGGGGGACGCGCGCGACGAGTTCGTCGGGGAGGCCGAGGCGCTGCAGCACCACCACCTCCGTGTCCGCGGCCACTGCGTCGAGCAGGGCCAACTTCACGTCGGAGAGGACGAAGGCGGTGTCGCACTGCGCGATGAGCAGCGCGCCGTCGAGTCCGGCCGCGCTCGTCAGGTCCCGGCCGTCGATGATCCGAGCACCCGTGGCCATCGGGTCGATCCCGAGCCGCGCCCACGCGAGGTCCGCGAACGACAGTCCGGGGACGATCTCGAGCGCGATCTCCCCCGCATCGGCGGCCCGCCGGAGGAAGCCGACCGCCCGTTCCGCGATCCCCGGACTGCCCGGGACCGCGTAGACCGCCTCGCCCCGCTCGCGTGCGAGGTCCAGCACGCGGGCGGCGATCGCGACGTACGCGGCGTCGAGGTCGGGGGCCCCGTCGTAGATCGCGTCGAGTGGTTCGAGCATCACCCCCGACGCCCGCAGCTCGTCCACGGCCGGGTGGCGCGCGGTCCGCACGAGCGCAGGAGCACGCCGCAGGGCGTCGAGCGCGCGGGGGGCGACGAGATCGGCGCCGCCCGGTCCGAGTCCGACGACGACCACCCGCGGCGTCACGGGGTGGGCGTGCCGCGCGACCCGAGGGTGCCGGTGGCCCCGGTCCGCTCCGGGGCCGGGCGCACCTGCGGTGCCGGCGCGGTCGGCGGGACCACCGTGTACGCGCCCTGCGAACGACGCCAGGTGCCGTAGCGCGGGTTCACCGTCACGTCGGCCTCGCGGACCCGGCGCTGCACCCACCGCTGGAACTTCGCGCTGTTGACCTGCTGGTACGCACCGGCGACGGCCTCGCGCAGCGCCTCGTAGCTGGCGGCCTCCACCCGGATGACGTGCCAGCCGAACTGGGTCTGCACGGGTGCCGAGGTCGCGCCGACGGCGAGGGCCTGTGCGGCCGCCTCGAACTCGGCCACGAACTGCTGCGCACCGAGGCAGCCGAGCCCGCCGCCCGCGGCGCCGGAGCCGGTGTCGGTCGAGCGTTCCTTCGCGAGCGTCGCGAAGTCGCCCCCACCCGAGAGTCCCTCGACCACGGCCGTGGCCTCCGCCTCGGTCGCGACGAGGATGTGCGACACGACCTTGTCACTCGCACAGATCTGGGCCCGGTACTGCTCGAAGAACGCGACGAGATCGGCGGAGGTGGGCTCGGATCCGCCCAGTGCGCGCTGGGCCGCGAAGGCGATCGCGTTCGATTCGACGAGGTCGGCCCGGAACCGGGCCGGGAACGCGGTCCAGCCCGGAGTCTGGGACAGTTGCGATTCCACCTGGGCCCGAAGCGCCGCGTCGGGCTTGGACCGCCGGCCGATCGGCGACTGGGCTACGATCTCCGTGTAGATGTGGCGGGTCAACCAGTCGGCGGCGAGGGCGGCCGACACCGTGTCCGAGTCCTGCGTCCCGCCGGCGTTCGCCTGACTCGCGGACCAGTACTCCTCGTTCTCGCGCTGGGCCGCGAGTTCGGCCTCGAAGTCGCGCTCGGAGAACGACTCCCCGTTCACGGTGGCCGCGGTCCCCCCCACGGAGGAGCACCCCGCGAGCAGAGCGGCGGTGCAGACGGCGATGACGATGGGGACGATCCGGGTTCGCTTCACAGGCTCCGGATGCTACCGACGGGCTCCCGGCCCCGAGCATCAGGCCGGAGGATCCTCGGGCGGCACGAGGTCACGCAGCAGAGCGACGACCGCCGCCACCGCCCGGGCCGGCGCCACCTCGAGGGGGACCACGACCCCGTCCTCCTTGATCACCGCCCGCGGGGCGAGGCGGGCGAGGCGGACCCGGCGACTCTCCGGGAGGGCGATGGCGATGCGCGCGCTGGCCCGCTGCATCGGCGCAGGGACGATCGACACCGTCGCGATCCGCAGGCGCACGCACTCGGCCCGCAGGCGCGCCGCGTCGAGGAGCGCATCGGCGGCGGCCGGCGGTGGTCCGTAGCGGTCGAGCCACTCCGACTCGACGTCGTCGACGTCGGCGGGCGACTCGACCGCCCCGAGGCGGCGGTAGGCCTCCATGCGGACGTCGTCCCGCTCGATGTAGGTGCGCGGCAGGTGCGCGTCGGTGGGCAGGTCGAGCACCACCTCGAAGGCGGGCTCGATCCGCTCCCCCTTCAACTCGGCGACCGCCTCGGTCACGAGTTCGCAGTACAGGTCGAAGCCGACCGCTGCGATGTGCCCGCTCTGCGCGCCGCCGAGCATGTTCCCGGCCCCGCGGATCTCGAGGTCGCGCATCGCGAGCTTGAACCCGGACCCGAGATCGGTGAACTCGCCGATGGCCTTGAGTCGCTCGTAGGCCTCCTCGGTGAGCGCTCGATCCTGTGGGTGCAGGAGGTACGCGTACGCACGACTCCCCCGTCGGCCGACCCGGCCGCGCAGCTGGTACAGCTGCGACAACCCGAGGAGGTCGGCCCGGTCGACCACGAGCGTGTTGGCCATCGGGAGGTCGAGTCCGCTCTCCACGATCGTGGTGCAGACGAGCACGTCCGACTCGCGGTCCGCGAACGACAGCACGGCCCGTTCGAGGGTGCCCTCGTCCATCTGCCCGTGGGCGATCTGGACCCGGGCCTCAGGCACGAGGTCGCGCACCTGCTCGGCGATGTGCTCGATGTCCTGCACCCGGTTGTGCACGAAGAACACCTGCCCCTCCCGCAGGAGTTCGCGCCGGATCGCCTCCGAGACCGCACGCTCGTCGTACTCGCCCACGTAGGTGAGGATCGGTTGGCGCTCCTCGGGCGGCGTCTGCACGAGTGAGAGATCCCGGATCCCGGTGAGGCTCATCTCGAGGGTGCGCGGGATCGGGGTGGCCGACAGCGTGAGCACGTCGACCGCGGCCCGCAGTCGCTTGATGCGCTCCTTGTGCTCCACGCCGAAGCGCTGCTCCTCATCGATCACGAGCAGGCCGAGGTCCTTGAACACGAGGTCATCGGAGAGGAGTCGGTGCGTGCCGACCACGACGTCGACCGCCCCGCTCGCGAGTCCGGCCACGACCTCGTCCTGCTCCTTGGCGGTGAGGAACCGTGACAGCACCTCGACCCGGACCGGGAACCCGGCGTACCGCTCGCGGAAGGTCTGCCCGTGTTGGTTCGCCAGGAGTGTCGTCGGCACGAGGATGGCGACCTGCTTGCCGTCCTGCACCGCCTTGAACGCGGCGCGCAGCGCGATCTCGGTCTTGCCGTACCCGACGTCACCGCAGATGAGTCGATCCATCGGGATCGGTCGCTCCATGTCGGCCTTGACGTCGATGATCGCCTGCAGTTGATCGGGCGTCTCCTCGTAGCCGAACGCGTCCTCCATCTCGCGCTGCCAGGGCGTGTCCGGCCCGAAGGCGTGTCCGACCGTGGCGAGCCGTTCCCGGTAGAGCGCGACGAGTTCGGCTGCGATCTGGGCCACCGCCGTGCGCACCTTCGTACGCGTCCGGTGCCACTCGGCGCCGCCCATGCGTGAGAGCGTGGGCGCGTCGCCACCGGTGTACCGGCGGACCGTGCCGATCTGGTCGGTCGGGACGTAGAGCCGATCGCCGCCCCTGTAGGCGAGCATGAGGTAGTCGCGCTCGACCCCACCGATGGCCCGCTGCACCATCCCCTCGAACCGGCCGACCCCGTGCACCTGGTGCACGACGAAGTCCCCGACCTTGAGGTCGTCGTAGAAGTCCGCCTGCTTGCGGGCACCGCGGGCCTTGCGGTGCACCCGTCGGCGTCCGGAGAGATCCGCCTCGGCGACCAGCGCGACCCCGGCCGGGCCGGCGACCACACCCCGCTCGATCGGCGCGATGACGACGCTCACGGTGCCGGGGACGAGCGCGGGTTCGTCGACGACGGGTGCGTCGATGCGACCGTCGGCCAGCACCTCCGAGAGCCGGCGCGCACTCGCCGCCCCCTCGGCCGCGACCACGACGCGCAGGCCGCGGGCCTGCAGGGAACGGACCCGCTCGGCCAGCGCCTCGACGTCCCCGACCACCGGGTCGAACGCCGACGCGACGAGCAACGGCGTGTCCGGTCCCTCGGGCGCGCCGACCACGCTCGTCACCATCGCCGGACCGTGGGCCAGCAAGCGGTCGAAGTCGAGGGTGAGCCGCTCGAGCGCCGAGGGCTCGGTCCCCCACGTTCCCGCCAGCACTCCGGCGAGGGCCTCCTCCTCATCGAGCAGTTCCCCGGCCCGGTCGCGCAGGCGACGCGGTTCGACGAGGAGCACCTGGGAACGCTCGGGGAGCAGGTCGGTGAGCAGGTGCTCCTCCCCGCAGAGCCACGGCAACCAGGACTCCATGCCGTCGAAGGTCTGGCCCTCGGCGATCCGTTCCCACTGCTCGCGGCCCCACGGTGCCTCGTCGACGAGCACCCGGGCCCGGTCACGGACCTCCGGGGTCGGGAGCAGTTCCCGGGCCGGGAGGATCGTGACCGCGTCGAGGTCCCGGGTCGAACGCTGGTCCGCGACCGAGAACCCCGACAAGCGTTCGACCTCGTCCCCCCAGAGGTCGATGCGCACCGGATGGTCGGCGGTGGACGGGTAGACGTCGACGATCGACCCGCGCACCGCGACCTCGCCGCGGGACTCGACCTGGTACTCACGCCGGTACCCCATCGCCACGAGGCGCGCGACGAGTTCCTCCCGGTCGACGCGCGCACCGCCGGCGAGCACGACGGGCTCGACGTCCTCGACGTGCGGACCGAGGCGCTGCACGAGCGCACGCACGGGCGCGACGACGACCGCGAGCGAGTCGTCACCGCGGCGCAACCGCCACATCACCCGGAGCCGTCGGCCCATCGTCTCGAGGTTCGGTGACACCCGCTCGAACGGCAGGGTCTCCCAGGCCGGGAAGAGCTCGACCGCGTCCGGACCGAGCACCGGCACGAGGTCACCGCTGATGCGCTCGGCCTCCGCGACCGTCGGGACCGCGACGAGGAGCGGGCGGCGCCCCGTGACCCGACCGAGCGCGGCCACGAACAACGGTCGGGCGACCTCCGGCACCGCGACGAGGTCGGCGGCGGCTGCGGCGGCGAGGACCGCGGGATCCTCGGCGAGGTGCGCCGTGAGCGCGTGGAGGGGTGCGGACATCCGCAGCCGGCCTCAGTTGTACCGGTTCATCGCGGCGTCGATGCCGTCGGCCACGATCGCCTCCACGGCGTCGGCGGCCTGCTCGAGCGTCACCTCGATCTCGGTGCGATCCCGCTTCGAGAAGCGGTCGAGCACGTGGTTCGCACCCTGCTCGCGACTCGGCGGCTTGCCGATGCCGATGCGCACCCGCAGGAATCCGTCGTCGTGGAGGTGGTGCTTGATCGAGCGCAGCCCGTTGTGGCCGGCCAGGCCCCCTCCCGCCTTGAGCTTGAGGGCGGCGAGCGGGAGGTCGAGTTCGTCGTGGACGACGATCAGTCGGGCGACCTCCACCCCGTACCGGTGGGCGAGACGCCGGACGGCGTCACCCGAGTCGTGCATGTACGTCATCGGCACCGCGAGGGCGACCCGGGCCGGACCGAACCGGACCTCGTCGACGAGTGCGCGCTCCTTGCCCTTGCGCAGGCGGGCCCCGTGTCGGGCCGCGAGGATCTCCACCACATCGGTGCCGACGTTGTGACGTGTCCGGGCGTACTCGTCGCCCGGGTTGCCGAGCCCGACGACGAGGAAGTCGGCCGGAGTGCCGGTGCGCGGTGCGTCGGGCGAGCGCCGCGGCACGGATCAGGCCTCGGGCGACGCACCGCGCACCGGCACTCCGGCCGACTTCCTCGTCGTCGGGCTCGGCAACCCGGGCGACGAGTACGCCCGGACACGTCACAACGTCGGCACCGATGTGGTGGAGAT
>JBEAXD010000024.1:0-2751 GCA_041159995.1 Actinomycetota bacterium
GGCCGGCCCCTCCCGCCTGGGACGATCGGGCCGCGTCGGCACGGTAGAAGCGTTCGAAGACCCGCGACGCATCGGCCTCGGGGATCCCGGGCCCCTCGTCGGCGACCTCGATGACGAGGCCCTCACCGCCCCGGCGGGCCCGCACCTCGACGGTGCCGCCGGCCGGGGAGTGACGCACGGCGTTCTCCAGCAGGTTGGCGACCACCTGGTGGACCCGTTCGGGGTCCCCGTCGGCGGTGAGACCGGGGTCGTCGAGCACGACCTCGACGGCGACGTCGGTGCTCTGGAGGGCCTGCTCCCGCACGGCGTGGGCGAGGAGCGGGGCGACGGCGAACTCGTGGCGGTCGAGCGGGACCGTGCCGGCCTCGAGCCGGGAGAGGTCGAGCAGCTGGGTGACGAGGCGGCCGAGGCGCTCGGTCTGGAGGAGCATGGTGCCGAGGATCTCCGGGTCGGGTTCCTCGATGCCGTCGACGAGGTTCTCGAGTCGGGCCTGCAGCGCGGTGATCGGGGTACGCAACTCGTGGCTGACGTTCGCCACGAGGTCACGCCGGAGGCGATCGGTCTCGGCGAGCTCGGCAGCCATGTGGTTGAACGCGCGGGCGAGGCGTCCGACCTCGTCCATCGAGGTCGCGGTGACGCGCTGCGAGTAGTCGCCGCGCGACATCGCGTCCGCGGCGGTGGCCATCTCACGCAACGGCGAGGTGACGCCCCGGGCGAGGAAGCGCACGCAGAACACGGCGGTGGTCCCGGCGAGCACCGCGCTCACGCTCGGCCAGATGCCGAGCTTCGTGCCACCCCAGAACACGACGATGGTGACGCCCACCGCGGCGAGCAGCAGCGTGGCGAACTTGAACTTCAGCGTGGGCACGGGATCGAGCGGGCGCTCGGGCACGGTGCGCAGCGCCTCGGGGACGCCGGCCGGGAGTCGACGCCTCATGCCGTCCCACCCGTCGCGGCGTACCCGACCCCGTGCACCGTACGGATGCTGTCGGCCCCCAACTTCCGCCGGAGGGCCCGGATGTGCGAGTCGACGGTGCGTTCCCCGGAGGCGACCTCGTAGCCCCAGACGCTCGCGAGCAGCTCCTCGCGGGTGAAGACCCGCTCGGGCGCGACGGCGAAGGTGTAGGCGAGGTCGAACTCGGTGGGGGTGAGGTGGACCTCGGTGTCGTCGAGGGTGGCGCGTCGCGTGGTGGGGTCGAGGCGGGCGGTGCCCAGGGCGCGCACCTCGCCGGTCGCCCCGGCGGTGGCGCGCTGGCGGTCGACGCGTCGAAGCATCGCCTGCACCCGCGCCACGAGTTCCCGCGTGCTGAACGGCTTGGTCATGTAGTCGTCAGCACCGGTCTCGAGCCCGAGCAGGAGGTCGGCCTCCGAGTCGCGGGCGGTGAGCATGATGACGGGCACCGGTCGTTCGGTCTGGATGCGTCGACACACCTCGAGTCCGTCGAGGCCCGGGAGCATGAGGTCGAGCACGACGATGTCCGGGTGGAGGCGCTCGCACGCCGCGACGCCGCCGGGTCCGTCGGTCGCGATCTCGACCACGAAGCCCTCGGACCGGAGTCGAGCCGCCAGCGCGCTGGCGATGGGCGCCTCGTCCTCGACGACGAGGACGGTGCGTCCGGTCTGCGGGAGCACGGTGGCGGCCTCCATGCGGGGCATCGTACGGACGGGGCGCGCGGGCCCGTGGTTCCGGCGTGTGGAGATTCTGTGGAGGCCGGCGCGCCCGCGACCCCGGCTCGCGCCACGGAGCGTGGCCCGGTCGCCCCGTAGGATCACCGGTCATGAGCGACGTGACTCCCGGCCCCGAGCCGGCGCCGATGGACCTGACCGACGAGGAGTGGCGGGCCCGCCTCACCCCGGAGCAGTACCAGGTGCTCCGCCAGCAGGGCACCGAGCGGGCGTTCACCGGTGAGTACTGGAACGAGCACCGCGACGGCACCTACCGCTGCGCGGGGTGCGGGGCCGAACTCTTCGCGTCGGGCACGAAGTTCGACTCCGGCACCGGTTGGCCCTCGTTCGACGCCCCGGTGGCCGCCGGGGCGGTCTCGTTGCACGAGGACCGCTCGCACGGCATGGTGCGCACCGAGGTCCGCTGCGGCCGCTGCGGCGGTCACCTCGGGCACGTGTTCCCGGACGGGCCCCGGGCCACGACGGGTCAGCGGTTCTGCATGAACTCCTGCTCGTTGTCGTTCGAACCGCAGGGCTGAGCGTCAGCGCCGCCGGCGTCGGCGCGAGTCGGCGGCGACCGCCGCGACCACCTTGAGTGCGGGGATGCCGGTCACCCCGCCGCCCCCGTGCGTGGCCGAGGAGGCCTGGTAGAGCCCGCGGATCGGGGTGCGGTGGTCGGCGTAGCCGGGTGCCGGCCGCAGGTGGAACAGCTGCGAGGGCGAGAGTTCGCCGTGGAAGATGTTGCCGCCGATGAGGCCGTAGGTGTGCTCCATCTCGTGCGGTCCGATCACCTGCCGGTGCAGGATCGAATCGCCGAAGCCCGGCGCGACCCGCTCGACCTGGTCGACGATGCGGTCGGCGTAGGCCTCGAGGTCCGCTCGGTGGGGTTCGGCGTGCCAGCTGTGCGGCACCCACTGGGTGAACATCGACACCACGTGGTGACCCTCGGGGGCGAGGGAACGGTCGAACACCGACGGGATGCAGATGTCGGCGAACGGTGCGCGGGCGGCTCGGCCGTCGACGGCGTCCTGGAACGCGTGCTCGACGTGGTCGAGGCTCGGGGCGAGCACGATCGTGCCGCCGTGG
>JBEAXD010000045.1:0-19648 GCA_041159995.1 Actinomycetota bacterium
CCACTCGACCGCGGCGCGCACGATCGGGAGCCGGGTGCCGACCGGCATGAGCCCGGCGGGCGGCAGCAGCCGCAGGTCGGCCGGGGTGGGATCGTCGAGCACCTCCACGACGCGGCCCCCCTCGAACCCGACGCGGACCTCGGCCCACCCCCCGGCCGTGGCCTCGGCCACCCCGAACACGAGGTTGTCGAGCAGTTCGTTCGCGAGCACCACGCCGACGATCGGTCCCGCCGGCAGGTCCTCGAGCGACCGCACCGGTGCCCCGGCCGGGAGTCGCTCGCGCTGGGCGGCCCGCGCCGCCGGCGAACGCTCGACCAGCAGGAGTTCGAGCGCAGCGCCGCACGCCGGTCCGGCCCGCAGGATCTCCCGGGCCAGTCGCCCGTCACCCGCCCCCGCCTCGACGACGGTGAACCGGTCCGGACGACCGAGCCGGATCCACTCGCGGTCGAGCGACCGGGCCACGAGGACGCCGAACAGTGGACCGGTCTCCGGGCTCGTGACGAAGTCGCCCCGGCCGGCCGGCCCCCGCCCCCGGGTGAAGAACCCGTCGGACGGGTCGTAGAGCGCTGCGTCCATCCAGTCGGAGAACGGGATCGGACCGTCGCGGTCGATACGAGCCGCGAGCCGCTCGAGGAGCGGCGGGGTGTCGCTCAGAGCGTGGCCCCCGCGAGCTCACCGATGCGGGCGAAGAGCTGCGGGTACACACCGATGACGAGCACGACCGCCCCGGTGATCGCGATCGAGGCGTTGAGCGCGAACGGCGAGCGCAGCGCCTTCGACTCCACCTCGGCCGGCACCTCGCGGAACCAGATCGTGCGGGCCACACCCGCGTAGTAGAAGAACGCGATCACCGAGTTGAGCGCGGCGATGACGCCGAGGACGATCGCGGCCGGGGTACCGGCATCGAGCACGGCCCGGAACATCACGAACTTGGCGAACCATCCCGCGAGCGGCGGGATCCCGGCGAGCGAGAACAGGAAGGCCGAGGTCATCACGGCGAGGATGGGCGAGTACCGGAACATCCCGCCGAACGAGGTGATCTCCGCCGAGCGGGTGCGGCGCATCGCCGCGATGACGCACGCGAACACACCGAGGTTCATCGCCCCGTAGATCAGGATGTAGACGATCACCGCCTCGAAGGAGGCCTGCTGGGCGCTCCCCGAGTTCGCCACCGCGAACGGGACGAGCATGAAACCGCCCTGAGCCACCGAGGAGTACGCGAGCATCCGGATCACACTGGTCTGCCGCAGGGCCACGAGGTTGCCGAGCGTCATCGAGAGGGCGGCGAGCACCCACAGGACCGGCTGCCAGGAGGTCTGGCTCGGGAAGAACCCGAAGTACACGACGTTGAGCAGCGCCACGAACCCGCCGGCCTTGGACGCGACCGAGAGGTACGCGGTCACCGGCGTGGGGGCACCCTCGTAGGTGTCGGGCGCCCAGAAGTGGAACGGCACGGCGCTCACCTTGAACGCGAACCCGACGATCGTGAGGAAGATCCCGATCGAGAACAGTGCGGGCACCCCGGCCGACCCCGCGTACTCCGCGATCTCGTCGAGCGCGGTCGACCCGGCGAGGCCGAAGACCAGCGACATGCCGTACAGCATCACCGCGGAGGAAAGCACACCGATGATGAAGTACTTGACCGCGGCCTCGTTGCTGCGGGAATCGTGCTTCCGCCAACCGGCCAGGACGAAGGTCGGGATCGAGATCGTCTCGAGGGCGACGAAGATCGTGATGAGGTCCCGGGCCCCGGCCATGAGCATCATGCCGAGGGTCGAGGTCAGGATGAGCACGTAGTACTCACCCTGGTAGTAGTCGCCCTCGCCGATGTAGTCGACCGAGATGAGCATCGTGATGTAGGCGATGATGAGGAAGAACGCCTGCATCGCGAGGGTGTAGTTGTCGACGACGTACGAGCCGCCGAACAACGAACGCACCCCACCGGCCCGGGCGAGCGTGAGTACCGGCACGATCGCCACGAGGGTGCCGAAGGAGGCGAGCTGGTACGTCTTGAATCGCTCGCGGTACTCGAAGAAGAAGTCCGCGATGAGCACGACGACGATCGTCGCCGTGATGGCGATGGCCGGGGCCAGCGCGTGGACGTCCCAGTTCACCCGCACGTGATCAGCCCCCGAAGATCCTGGTCACGGCCCGGTCGGTGACCCCGAAGATGATCTGCGGGTACACGCCGAGGAGCACGGTCAGCAGGATGAGCGGCGTCCACGCGATCCACTCGGCCGGACCGACGTCGTGGATGTGGGCGTCCTCGAACTCCGGCTTCGGCAGGCCGAAGGCGACCCGCTGGTACATCCAGAGGAGGTAGCCCGCGGCGAGGACGGTACCGACCGCAGCGATCACCATGTAGGTGCGGAACGCGGTGACCGAGAGCCCCGGGGCCGGGTCGTAGGCCGCGAGGATCGCCGGGAACTCGCCCCAGAAACCGGCGAGACCCGGGAGTCCGAGGGAGGCCATGGCGGCGAACCCGAGGATCCAGCCCATGTGCGGCGCGGACTTGAGCAGACCGCCGAGCCGGCTCATCTCGCGGGTGTGGTACTGGTGCTGCACCGAGCCGGCGACGAAGAAGAGCAGGCCGGTGATGAGGCCGTGGGCGACCATGCCGAAGATCGCCGCGTTGATGCCGAAGGTCGTGAGCGTGGCGATGCCGAGCATCACGAAACCCATGTGCGCCACCGACGAGAACGCGATGAGTCGCTTCATGTCGGTCTGGGCGAGGCACGCGAGCGCCCCGTAGATGATGCCGATCGCCGCGAGGAGGCCGATCCACGGGGCCCAGGTCTCGGCGCCCTCCGGCAGGATCGGCAGTGCGATGCGCACGAAGCCGAACGTTCCGAGCTTCAGCAGCACCGCGGCCAGGATCACCGACCCGACGGTCGGGGCCTCGGTGTGGGCATCCGGCAGCCAGGTGTGGAACGGGAACATCGGCACCTTGATCGCGAAGCCGAGGAACAGACCGCCGAACATGAGCACCTGGGTGCCGTGGGCGATCTCACCCCCGTGCAGCGCGGCGAGGGCCGGGATCTGGAAGGTCCCGAGCTTGAAGTACAGGGCCAGGAACGACAGGAGCATGAGCGCCGAGCCGAACAGGGTGAAGAGGAAGAACTTGATCGAGGCGTACTCGCGGTTCGGACCGCCCCAGACCCCGATCATGAAGAACATCGGGAGGAGGACCACCTCGAAGAAGATGAAGAAGAGGATGAGGTCCTGGGCGACGAAGGTCCCGTTCATGCCCACCTCGAGGATGAGGATGAGGGCGAGGAAGGCCTTCGGGTTGTGCGGCTCCGGGAAGTGGTTCCAGGAGTACACCACGGCGAGGATCGTGATGAGCATCGACAGCGCGAACATCGGCAGCGCGATGCCGTCGACGCCGAGGTGGTACCGGGCGTCGATGACGTTGATCCACTCCTTGTTCACCACGAACTGGAGCCGTCCCGACGCGTTGTAGTCGAACCTCGCGAGGATCCCGACACCGACACCGGCGGTCACGAGGGTCGTGAGGAGCGCGATGACCTTGACGGTCTGCTCCTGCGCCTTCGGCGTGGCCAGCACCAGCACGAGGCCGACCGCGGGGAGGAAGACCGCGAGGGTCAACGCCCAACTGTCGAACCAATTCATCTGAATGATCCTCCCGATTACCTGGCGAGCATGAGCGCGATGCTGAAGATCGCGATGGCGAAGACGATGAGCAGTGCGTACCGCTGCACCTGTCCGGACTGGAGTCGACGCAGGAGGCCCCCGGCCTGACCGGTCTCCTTGGCCAAGCCGTTGTAGGCCGCGTCGACGGTGCCCTGATCGACGTGGTCGTAGAGACTCCGGCCGAGCATGGGCACGATGCGCCCGAGCCCGTTCGGCACCGCATCGATGACGTTCTGGTTGAACCAGTACGTCGCCCGCGCGAGCGGGCCCTTGACCCCGGCGACCACACCATCGGTGTAGAGGTCGTCGAGGTAGTACTTGTTGACGAGGAACGTGTACCCGGCCCGGGCCAGCGCGTTGCGCTCGGTGAGGCCCCGCAGGGGTCCGAGCTCCTCCCTGCGGAACCAGAGCGCCGACGCGACACCGATGGACGCCAGCACCACCATCACCGACACCGCCGCGAGCGTGGTCTCGAACTCGGGGATGATCACCGGCGGGAACGCGTACCGCGGCTCGACGTACTCCACGAACTTCTCGATCCCGAGGACCGCGGCGTTGGCGAATCCGGCGAGCACCGAGAACACGGCGAGGACGATGAGCGGCACGGTGATGGCCTTCGGCGACTCATGCGGGTGGCCGTGACCCCGGTACTCACCGAAGAAGGTGAGGTACACGCACCGGGTCATGTAGGCGGCGGTGAGCACCGCGCCGATGATGCCGACGATCTGGAAGAAGTGGAACCCGCTCTGGCCCGCGGTGGCGAGGATCTCGTCCTTCGACCAGAACCCGGCGAGCGGGGCGATGCCGGCGAGGGCGAGCGATCCGATCATGAAGGTCACGAACGTGATCGGCATGAACTTGCGCAGACCGCCCATGTCCTTGCGCATGTCGAAGGAGTGGTGCGAACCGGAGTGGCTGATCGAACCGGCACCGAGGAAGAGCAGTGCCTTGAAGAACGCGTGGGTGAACAGGTGGAAGATCGCACCCACCCAGGCCCCGACACCGAGGCCGAGGACCATGTAGCCGAGCTGGCTGATGGTGGAGTACGCCAGCACCTTCTTGATGTCGTTCTGGACGAAGGCGAGACACGCCCCGACGATGATCGTGATCGCGCCGATGATGGCCATGGCGTTCATGCCGCCGTCGGCGATCGAGAACCCCTGCCAGAACACGCCGTACATACGGGCCCCGAGGTACACGCCGGCGACGACCATGGTCGCGGCGTGGATGAGGGCCGACACCGGCGTCGGACCGGCCATGGCGTCGGGGAGCCAGGTGTGGAGCGGGAACTGGCCGCTCTTGCCGATGATCCCGAGGAGGAGCAGCGAGGCCCCGATGAGCCAGACCGTGTGGCCGCCCTTGCCGGCCAGGGCCGCCTCGTTGATCTCGACGATGTTGAACGTGCGCCCCGCGGCGAAGAACGTGACGATCACGCCGAGGAGCAGTCCGATGTCGCCGGTGCGGGTGGTCAGGAACGCCTTGAGCGCCGCGTTCGTGTTCGGCTTCTCCTCCCACCAGTGCCCGATGAGCATGAAGGAGCACAGACCGACGAGCTCCCAGCCCGAGAGCAGCATGAGGGAGTTGTCGGCGATCACGAGGACGAGCATCGAGGCGGTGAACAGCGAGAGCGCCGCGTAGAAGTGGGTGTACCGCTCGTCGTGCTCCATGTAGGCGGTGGAGTAGATGTGGACGAGCATCGAGATGAGCGTGACGACGAACAGCATCATGACGGCGAGGCCGTCGATCTGGATGCCGATGTCGAACTTCACGAGTCCGTTCGACCACCAGGTGAACGAGTCCGTGATGGGGCGGATCGAGATGGCGCCCTCGCCGCCCGCGGCCACGAACGACCGACCGAGCCGTCGTAGCGCCTCGCCCCCGCCACCCTCGCCCTCGACGAGTTCGTCGACGTGCTGGACCCACTGGACGACGGCCACGCAGGACATCACGAAGGCCGCGACGACCGCCGGGATGCCGATCTCCGCCCCCCGCTTGGGGAGGCGCCGGCCGAAGAACAGGATCAGCACGAAGGACAGCGCCATGAGGGCCGGGATGATCCAGGCGTGCGAGAGCAGCCAGGGCTCGTCCACGACCTTCGCGACCTCGGTGGTCACCGTCTCAGCGATCGTCACCATCGGATCAGCCCTTCATCTGGTGGACCTCGTCGAGGTCCGGGCTGCGGAAGTTGCGGAACAGGAGCAGGATGATCGCGAGGCCCACGCCGACCTCGGCGGCGGCGATCGTGATGACGAACAACGAGAACACCTGCCCGGAGGTCTCCTGGAGACGGGCCGAGAAGGCGATGAGGTTGAGGTTCACCGCGTTGAGCATCAGCTCGACGCTCATGAGCACGAGCACGCCGTTGCGCCGGACGAGCACGCCGTACATCCCGATCCCGAAGAGGATCGCGGCGAGGATCAGGAACTGGTTGAGAAGCATCAGTCCCTCCGGGCCAGGACGATCGCGCCGACGAGGGCGGCGAGCAGCAGGATCGAGACGGCCTCGAACGGCACCACGTAGACCTTGAACACCTGCGTCGCGATGTCGGCCGTCGGCGTCGGGGCGTCCAGGACGATCTCCTGGTCGGCGAACGCATCGACGAGGAGCGCGGTGAGCGTGCCGATGAGGGCGAGCGTGGCGACCACGGCCGGGAGCCCTTGGCGGTTGTCGAGACCCTCGAGATCCCCCATCGGCGCGCGGGTCAGCATGATCCCGAACAGGAACAGGATGACGACCGCACCGATGTAGATGAGGACCTGGACCCAGGCGACGAACTCGGCTGCGAGCAGGATGTACTGCGCCGCGGCGCCGGCGAGCACCACGACGAGGTACAGCGCGGCGTGCACGACGTTGTGCGTGCGCACCACCCCGATCGCCGCGAGGACCATGGCGAGGGCGAGGATGCCGAAGGCGACGTTCTGGGCGACCATCTACTTCTTCTTCCCCGACTCCGCCCCCACCTCGAGGGGCTCGGGGGCGGGAACCGTCGCGAACCACGCGCCGAGCCGGTCCTTGTTGTGGAGGAGGCTGGCGATGTTCGGCTCGGAGTACTCGAACTCCGGGCTCCAGAACAGCGCGTCGAACGGGCAGACCTCCACGCAGATGCCGCAGTACATGCAGAGCGCGTAGTCGATGTCGAAGCGATCGAGGATGTTCACCGATCGGGGACGACCCCCCTCGCGCTTCGGCGGCCGCTGCTCCTTGTGACCCTCGATGTAGATGCACCAGTCCGGGCAGGACCGGCTGCAGAGCATGCAGGAGGTGCAGTTCTCCTCGCTGAGCGCGATGACCCCTCGGGCCCGCGTGGGCGGGGCCTCCTTCTCGTGGGGGTACTGCACGGTGACCGCGCCCTTCAGCATCGTCTTGAACGTGATGCCGAGACCGCCGATGAGGCCGGGGAGCTTTGCCATCAGATCGCCACCTTGATGATCGCGGTGATGATCACGTTGACCAGCGCGACCGGGATGAGGACCTTCCAGGCGAGGGCCTGGAGCTGGTCCTCCCGCAGGCGCGGGTAGGTGAAGCGCACCCAGAACATGAGGAACGCCACCGCCATGAGCTTCACGACGAGGACGAGCGGGCCGAGGAGGTCGGCGGCCGTGCCGTGCACGCCGGGGATCGACCACCCGCCGAGGAACAGCGTGGCGGCGAGCGCGGCGAAGGCGGTCGCGGTGCCGAACTCCCCGATGAAGAAGAACAGGAAGCGGAAGCCCGTGTACTCGACCATGTAGCCGGCGACCAGCTCCGACTCGGCCACCGGCATGTCGAACGGGGTCTGGGTGAGTTCGGCCTGCGCGGCGATGAGGAACAGGAGGAACCCGACGAACTGCGTGAGGATGAACGGGTTGCCGATGCCGCTCCACCCGAAGATCGCCCCGTCCTGCTGGGCCGAGACGATGCCCTGGAGGCTCATCGTGCCGGCCTGGATGACGACACCGACCACCGCGAGGAGCAGCGGGAGTTCGTAGGCGATGAGCTGGGCCGCGGCGCGGAGCGCGCCGATGAGGGCGAACTTGTTGGCGCTCGCCCAACCGGCCATGAGCACGCCGATGACCGAGAGGCTCGACACGGCGAGTGCGTAGAACACGCCGACGTCGAGGTTGGCGACCTGCAGGCGCGGACCGGCCGGGATCACCACGAAGATGAGGAACGTCGAGATGACGACGACCGTCGGCGCCAGTGCGAACACCCGGCGATCGGCCTCGGCCGGGACGATGTCCTCCTTCTGGAGGAACTTGATGCCGTCACCGATGAGCTGGAACCAGCCGTGGAACCCGCCCGGGTCCATCGGCCCGAGCCGGCTCTGCATGTGGCTCATCATCTTGAGGAGGAACGTGTACCCGAGCACGAGCGCGCCGAGCGGGACGACCGCGAGGATGACGACCGCCTTGATGGCGAGCAGCACACCCCAGGGGATCTCGACCGCGAGTGCGTTCACCGGTCGATGTCCCCGAGGATGAAGTAGAGCGAGGCGAGGATCGTGACCACGTCGGGGACGTACACGCCGCGCAGCATCCACGGCAGGATCGAGACGTTGCTGAACGAGGCCGAGCGGATCTTCACCCGGAACGGACCCGTCGCGCCCTTGGACACGACGTAGTACCCCATCTGACCGAGCGGGTTCTCGGTCTCGACCCAGGCTTCGCCCTCCGGCACCTTGATGATGCGGGGGACCTTGGCCATGATCGGGCCCGCGGGCATGCCGTCGAGCAGCTGCAGCACCATGCGCGCCGACTCGCGGGTCTCCTGCAGACGGACCCAGTACCGGGAGAACGAGTCGCCGTCGGGGTGGGTGAACACCCGGAAGTCGAGATCCGGGTACGCGAGGTAGGGCGCGCCGTCGCGGCGGAGGTCCCAGTCCACCCCGGAGGCCCGCAGGTTCGAACCGGACACGCCGTAGGACGCGCCGAGTTCGCCGGGGATGATGCCGATCGAGCGGGTGCGGGCCTGGAAGATCTCGTTGCCGACCACGAGGTCCTCGAACACGTCGCATGCGTCGAGGACGATCTTCATGACGTTGCGGGTCTCGGCGATCCAGCCCCAGGGCAGGTCGTCCTTCAGCCCACCGATGCGGTTGAAGTTCGGGTGGAACCGGCCCCCGGTCGCGGCCTCGATGAGGTTGAGCACGTGCTCCCGGTCCCGGAATCCGTAGAACGCCGGGGTGAGCGCGCCGACCTGCAGACCCATCTCGCCGAGGAACAGCAGGAACGTCGCGATGCGCGAGAGCTCGGTGAGCGCCGTACGGATGTACTGCGCCCGCGGCGGGGCCTCGATCTCCATGAGCTGCTCGGCCGCGTGCACGAACGGCACCTCGTTGGCGAAGCTGCTCAACCAGTCGATGCGGTTGATGAGCGTGGTGACCTGCGGGTACGTGCGGAACTCGGTGAGCTTCTCGTAGCCGCGGTGCATGTACCCGATGACCGGGTCGGCGGCGACGACGCGCTCACCGTCGAGTCGCACCACGAGGCGCAGCGTGCCGTGGGTGGCGGGGTGCTGCGGCCCCATGTTGAGGATCATGTCGCCCGTGTCGAGTTCGACGTTCACCTGCGCGTCGGCGAGGTGACGGAAGGCCGCGGGATCGACCTCGAACCCGGGGGTCATCGGCTGCTCGGTGGTGCTCACGCCGCGCCCTCCTCGCCGGCCTCGTCGTCGCCGCCCGGCATCGGCTCCACGTCGGTGAGGCCCGGCCAGGGCTTCACCTCACGGGCCAGCAGCGGGAAGTCCTTGCGCAGCGGGTGGCCCTCGAACTCGGAGGGGAGGTAGAGGTGGCGGAGGCTCGGGTGGCCCTCGAACACGAAGCCGTACATCTCCCAGCACTCCCGCTCGTGCCAGTCGGCTCCCGGGTACACGCTCACCCAGGACTCGACCCGGGGGTCGGCCTCGTCCACGTCGGTGCGGAAGGTCACCCCGGTGTGCTGGGCGGTCGACTGCACGTGGGCGAACACCTGGAACCGGCCGGCGCTGCCCCCCACACCGAAGGTCATGTCGCTCGGCTGGGCCGGGGTCGAGGTGTCGCCCTCCACGAGACCGACGACCGGCGCCGGCATCCAGTCGATGCCGGCGATGAACGAGAGGTAGTCGAACCCGAGCGAGCGCCGAGCGATCTCGGCCGTGCTGCGCCACGCGTCCGGGCGCACGCGGACCACGAGCGTGCCGCGGGCCTCGCCCTGATCGACCACGGCGTCACCGAGTGCGTCGGTGATCCGGGAGGTGAGCGTCGCGAGATCAGCCAACGTTCACCGGCTCCCCGAGCCAACGCTTGCGCATCTCGTCGTTCCCGATGCCCTCGTTCTGGATGCGCTCCTGCAGCATCACGACGGCCTCGATGAGCGCCTCCGGACGCGGGGGGCACCCCGGCACGTAGACGTCGATCGGCAGGATCTGATCGATGCCCTTGGTGACCGAGTACGAGTCCCAGTACGGGCCGCCGCAGTTCGCACACGACCCCATGGAGATCACGTACTTCGGGTCCGGCATCTGCTCGTAGAGGCGCCGGATCGCCGGCGCCATCTTGTCGGTGACGGTGCCCGAGATGACCACGAGGTCGGCCTGCCGGGGGCTGGCCGGGAACGGGATCACGCCGAGGCGCATCATGTCGTAGCGCGGGCTGGCGAGCGCCGCGCCCATCTCGATCGCGCAGCACGCCAGGCCCCACTGGAACATCCAGATGGAGTACTTGCGGCTGTAGTTGAGCAACCAGGTCAGCGGCTTGGCCGCCGGCTTCTGGAGCAGACCGCTGTCGGCTAGGCCCACCGGAGGACCCCCTTGCGCCAGGCGTACACGAGACCGAGGGCGAGCAGCAGGATGAACACGATCATCGAGATGAGGGCGGTGACGCCCAGGGCCTCGAGGTGGATCGCCCACGGGAAGATGAACACCGCCTCGACGTCGAACATGACGAAGAGGAGGGCGTAGACGTAGTAGCGGACGTTCGACTGACCGAACCCGGCGATGGCGTTCGAGCCCGCCTCGTACGCGAGGTACTTCTCGGGCTGGGGCCGCCGGGGCCGGATCAGGCGGCCGAGGCCGAGCATCGCCCCGACCATGACGAGGGCGGCCAGCACGAACACCGCGACCGCGAGGTAGTTGCGGTAGTACTCCGTCACGCCAGCCTCCACCCCGGTCCGCCCGAGCCGCGGCGAGCATAGCCGTGGGTCTTCGGCGCTCCCCGAACCACTCCGGACGGTGTGTCGTGCACGCGGATCACCCTCGGAACAGCAGCGTCGCGCGTTCGGCGACGTGCACCAGTGCGGCCGGCGCGACGCCCACGACGACCGTGAGCGCGCAGGCGACGACGATGACGACGGAGGTCCCCGGGTCCGCCCGGAGGGGGGCCGGGGGCGCCGCCTCGCCCTCCTCGACCGGGAGGAACATCGTGAGGACGATGCGGAGGTAGACGAAGGCGGCGATGGCGGCCGTGAGCATCCCGATGAGCGCCAACAGGTAGGAGTCCCCGGCCACGGCAGCCGCGAACACCCGGAACTTGGCCACGAAACCGGCGGTGAGCGGGACCCCGGCCTGTGCGAGCAGGAGCAGCACGAACGCGTAGGCGAGCGCGGGGCGACGCTGGGTCAGACCCCGGAACCGGCTGAGGGCCGAATCCGAGTCGCCCCGGCCGGTCACGAGGCCGACGATGGCGAAGGAGCCGAGGGCCAGGAAGGCGTAGATCGCCAGGTAGGTGAGGGAGGCGGCCAGACCGCGGTCACCGGCCGCCTCCACCCCGATGAGGATGAAGCCGGCGTGGTTGATCGAGGAGTAGGCGAGCATGCGCTTCACGTCGGTCTGCACCACCGCCCCGATGGAACCGACGAGCAGGGACAGGACGGCGAGGACCCAGACGATGGGGCGCCAGTCGGCCGAGCTGGACCCGAGCCCGGTGTAGAGGAGGCGGAGCAGGGCGGCGAAGGCCGCGGCCTTGGTCGCCGAGGCCATGAACGCGGTGACCGGGGTCGGAGCCCCCTCGTACACGTCGGGCGTCCACATCTGGAACGGCGCGGCGGCGACCTTGAACCCGAGGCCCACGAGCATGAGGGCGAGTCCGGCGAGGAGCGCACCCTCGTGGAGCAGGGTGTTCTCGGCCAGGAACCGTCCGATGAGCGTGAGGTTCGTCGACCCGGTCGCGCCGTAGGTGAGCGCCACACCGTAGAGGAACACCGCGGAGGCGAACGCGCCGAGGAGGAAGTACTTGAGACCCGCCTCGAGCGAGGCGTTCCGACGGCGGTCGAACGCGGCGAGCACGTAGAGCGGGATCGACACGATCTCGAGCGCGACGAACACCGTGATGAGGTCGTTCGCCGAGGCCATGGCGACCATGCCCGCCGACGACAGCAGCATGAGGGTGAGGTACTCGGGGCCGTCGAGCCGTTCCCGGACGAGGTAGCGGCTCGCGAGGAGCACCGCCATGGCGGTCGCGAAGACCACCACGATCCCGATGAACGCCGCGAACCCGTCGACCGCGACCATGCCCGACAGCGACTGGTAGGGGCCCTCGAGCCGGAACCGCCGCCATTGCGCCAACAGCGCGACCGCCGCGAGCGCGAGGCCGAGGACGGTGAGCCCCATCGCCACCGGGTAGGCGGCGGGCCGCTTCCGGATCAGGGCGCGGGCCAGAACGATCGCGACCGCCGTGAACCCGAGGATCGCGACGGGCGCGATCGACAGCCAGTCGATGCCGGGTGTCGTGATGCGGGCGGCGGCGAGCGCGCTCACTCGGCCTCCTCCGACTCGGGACCGGCCGGGGACTCCTCGGCCTCCGGGGCGGAGGGACTCGGCGCCTCGTACCCGGTCGACCGCTCGATGTGGGTGACGACCGCCTTCACCGACGGACCGATCCGGTCGAGCACCGGACGCGGGTAGAAGCCGAGGAACAGGCTGAGCCCGAGCAGCGGGACCACGCAGGTGAGTTCACGGACGGAGAGATCGCGGATCGTCGCGTTCTCCCCCTCCGGGACCCCCGTGAACACCCGCTGCACGGCCCAGAGCAGGTACACCGCCGCGAGGATGACGCCGCTCGCGGCCACCACTGCGAACCAGCGGTGCGTGAGGAACGCGCCCAGCAGGGCGAGGAACTCGCCGACGAAACCGGAGAACCCGGGCAGTCCCACCGACGCGAACGCGGTCATGACGAAGAGCCCACCCATGACCGGCGCGGCCTTCCAGAGCCCCCCGAAGTCGGCGATGAGGCGGGTGTGACGCCGCTCGTAGAGGAAGCCGACGATGAGGAACAGCACACCCGTGGTGAGGCCGTGCGAGAGCATCGTGAAGATCGCACCGTCGAGCCCCTGCTGGGTGAGGGCGAAGATGCCGAGCACCACGAATCCGAGGTGCGCGATCGAGGAGTACGCGATGAGCCGCTTGAGGTCGGGTTGCATCGCCGCGACGATCGCCCCGTAGATGATCCCGATCACCGACAGGGTGAGCAGCACCCACGCGTACCGCACCGTCGGGTCCGGGAACAGCGGCAGCACGAACCGCAGGAACCCGTAGGTGCCGAGCTTGAGCATGAGGCCGGCCAGGATGACCGATCCCGCGGTCGGTGCCTCGGTGTGGGCGTCCGGCAACCAGGTGTGCAACGGGAACAGCGGCACCTTCACGGCGAACGCGATCGTGAACGCTGCGAAGAGCCACGCCGCGGTCGCCGGCGCGAGTCCGGCCGGGGCCCAGCGCTGCAGCACGCGGATGTCGAAGGTGAGCAGTCCCGTCGCGTCGCGGTGGAGGTAGGCGACCGTGAGGATCCCGACGAGCAGGAACGCCGATCCGGCCATGGTGTAGATGAAGAACTTCATCGCCGCGTACTGACGCCGACCGTGGCCCCAGCCCGCGATGAGGAAGTACATGGGGACGAGCGAGAGCTCGAAGAACACGAAGAACAGGACGAGGTCGAGCGAGAGGAACGCGCCCATGAGCGCCGCCTCGAGCACCAGGATCCACGCCGTGAAGGCCTTCGCCCGCACCTCCACCCGCTGGGAGGCGAGGAGCGCGATCGGCGTGAGGATCGCGTTGAGCACCACCATGAAGAGGCTGATGCCGTCGACCCCGACGATCCACCGGATGCCGAGGTCGCTCGACCAGGAGTGGTCGGAGAGGAACTGGTAGCCCGCCCGACCCGTACCGAAGTCGGCCAGCATCCAGAGCGTGACCCCCAGGGTGGCCAGCGCGGTGATCTGCCCGATGATGCGGACGCTCTCGACCCGCTTGCCGCTGACCAGCGTGGTCGCGATGGCGCCCGCGAGGGGCAGGATGATGAGGGTGGTGAGGACCGGGAACGTCACAGCGACCTCACGAGCACGTAGACGAGGAGGGCGACGACGCCGGCGAACGCCACGATCGCGTACTGCCGGACGATGCCCGACTGCAACCGGCGCAGGCCGCCGCCGATCGCGGACACCCCGCTGGCCACCCCGTTCACGGCACCGTCGATGATGCCCTGGTCGACCACTCGAGCGGTCCAGTCCGCGAACGCGCGCACCGGGCCACCGACGAGCCGACCGATGGTCGAGTCGACGTAGTACGCGTTCCCGAACACCCGCCCGAGCGCGCCGAGCCGACGGTCGATCGGGTCGTCGTTCGGATCCTCGAGCCCGCGCCGGTACATCGAGACGGCGACGGCGATCCCGGTGGCTGCGAGTCCGACCGCGAGCACCGAGAGGCCGAAGCCCGCGAGGAACGAGGTCGGGTAGATCGGCTTGACGCCCTCGAACGCGGGCTCGAGGAAGTGCCCGAGGATCTCGATGCCCTTGAACGGCAGGATGATCAACCCGCCGATGACCGCGAGGAACGCGAGCACGAGGACCGGGGCGATCATCGTCGGCGAGCCCTCGTGCGGATCGTGCGTGAGCCAGGGCTCCTTCGGGGCTGCGGGGTACGCGACCGTCGGGCTCTCGGTCGAGATCTCGTGGTGGCCCCCACCGTGGTCGGCGTGAGCCTCGTCACCGTGCGACGCGGCCCGGAACCGCTCGTTGCCCAGGAAGACGAGGAAGGTCTCGCGGGTCATGTAGAACGCGGTGAGCACTGCGGCGCACAGGCCGATGACCCAGACCGCGTAGTCACCGTGGAAGAACGCCTTGGCGAGCACCTCGTCCTTGGCCCAGAACCCGGCGAAGGGCGGCATCCCGGCGATCGCGAGCCAGGCCACGATGAAGCCGAGTGCCGTCAGCGGCATGTACCGACGCAACCCACCCATGGTGCGGATGTCCTGGTTCTCACCGGTGCCGTGGATCACGGTGCCGGAGCCGAGGAAGAGCGCGGCCTTGAAGAACGCGTGCGCCACGACGAGACCGATGGCTGCGCCGTACGCCCCGACGCCGAGCGCCAGGAACATGTAGCCGAGCTGGCTGACGGTCGAGTACGCGAGGACCCGTTTGATGTCGTTCTGCACGAGCGCGACCGTCGCCGCCGTGAGGGCGGTGATCGCTCCGACCCACATCACGACGTCCTGGGAGACCTGACTGGCCTCGAAGAACGGGTGCGCGCGGGCGACGATGAAGATGCCCGCCGTGACCATCGTGGCCGCGTGGATGAGTGCGGAGACCGGGGTCGGACCCTCCATCGCGTCGGGCAACCAGAAGTGCAGCGGGATCTGGGCGCTCTTGCCCACTGCGCCGAGGAACAGCAGCAGCGCGATCGCCGTTGCGGTCCCGCCCGCGAGCTCCCCGATCCCCTCGGCCGCCGCGCCGTAGTCGAGCGTCCCGAGGTGGGCGAAGATGAGGAACATCGCCAGCATGAATCCGAAGTCACCGATACGGGTCGTGACGAACGCCTTCTTGCCGGCCACCGCCGCCGAGTTCCGTTCGAACCAGAACGAGATGAGCAGGTAGGAGCACAGGCCCACGCCCTCCCACCCGAGGAAGGTGACGAGGAACGAGGAGCCGAGCACGAGCACGAGCATCGACGCCACGAACAGGTTCAGGTACGCGAAGAAGCGACTGAACCGGGCGTCCCCGTGCATGTACCCGATCGAGTACAGGTGGATGAGCGTGGCGATACCGGTCACGAAGAGGATCCAGGTGATCGAGATCGGATCGGCGAGGAAGCCCATCTTCACCTCGAACCCGCCGGAGGCGAACCAGTCGAAGACGGTGACGACGTGGCGGTGCTCCGCCTCGGACGGGAGTCCGACGAAGGCCACCGCCATCACGATGGACGTGAGGAAGGACAGGCACATGAGTCCCGTCGCGATCCACCCGGAGATCGGCTCCCCGATCCGCTTGCCGAACAGCAGGAGGACCGCAGCGCCGAGGGCCGGGAACGCCGGGACGAGCCAGATGAGGTCGAGCGTGCGCATCAGCCCCTCAGCTCCGCGATGTCATCGGCGGTCGCACCGCTGCGCCGGCGCCGGAACACGGCGACGATGAGGGCGAGACCGATGGCGACCTCGGCCGCCGCGACCACGAGGACGAAGAACACCGACACCTGACCGCCCACGTCGTCGAGTTGGGTGGAGAAGGCGACGAAGGAGAGGTTCACGGCGTTCAGCATGAGCTCGACGCACATGAACATCACGATGACGTTGCGCCGCACGAGCATGCCGACGCCACCGATGGAGAACAGCAGCGCGGCGACGACGAGGTACCAGGTCGCGGTGGGGGTCATGTCGCCTCCTCCTCCCCGGCGTTCGAGCGCCGGGCGAGCGCGACGCCACCGACCACGCCGACGACGAGGAGGGCCGAGGTGAGCTCGAACGGCCACAGGTAGGTGGTGAAGAGCGCCCGGGCCACGTGCTCCACGTTGCCCCCTGCGCCACCGCGCAGCGGTCCGGTCACGGTCTCGGCCCCGGTGGCCCACCGGTTCCCCATGATGCCGACGAGCAGCACGAACCCGATGATCCCGAGGCCGATGGCGAGCGGGCGCTGGATGCGGAGCGGGTCGCCGAGCGACTCCTCCCGGTCGACGCCGAGCAGCATGATGACGAAGAGGAAGAGGACGACGATCGCGGACGCGTAGACGATCACCTGCACCGCCGAGAGCAGGTACGCCTTCTGGAGCACGAAGAATCCGGCGATCGCCAGCAACGTGCCCACGAGCCAGAGCGCCGAGTGCACCGGGTTGCGCGAGATGACGACGCCGATCGCACAGCCCAGCGCGATGGCGGCGAGGACCACGAAGAGGACGGTCAGGAACATCAGGCGCTCTGCCCCTGCTCGGGGTCGCGCACGCCGAACCCGAGTTCTCCGGACCAGTTGACCCGACCCTCGTAGTCGGCATCCCCGGCCGGGGAGGTCGCCCGCATCCAGCCGCTCGTCCGGTCATCCTCGTCGCCGAGCCACAGCTCCCAGGGCTGGCGCCGGGCGCGACCCTCATCGTCGACGAGGAGCTCGGCCTTCGTGTAGATGGCGTCGGCCCGGTTCTCGAACGAGAACTCGAAGAGCTTGGACTCCGTGATCGCCTCGGTCGGGCAGGCCTCCACGCACATGTCGCAGTGGATGCAGCGGAGGTAGTTGATCTCGTACACGAAGCCGTACCGCTCGCCCGGTGACACCGGCGCGTCGGGCGGGTTGTCGGCACCGCGCACGTAGATGCACTTGGCCGGGCAGACGCCCGCGCACAACTCGCAGCCGATGCACTTCTCCATGCCGTCCTCGTACCGGTTCAGCACGTGACGACCGTGGAAGCGGTCGGGCTTCGGACGCTTGGTCGTCGGGTAGTCCCCGGTGACCCGCGGCTTGAACATCTGCTTCAGCGTCACGCCGAAGCCGGAGAACCGGCCCACTACCGCATCTCCTCCACGAACTCGCTGCGCTTCGGCATGGAGAGCCGGAGCAGACCCAGGACGGCGACGGCGCCGAGCACGGTGGCCGGGACGACGAGGAAGAGGTTCCAACCCTGGTCGCGGCCGACGATGATCGTCCCGCTCACCATGATCCAGAGGAACGCCAGCTCGATGAGCCACTTCCACCCGAGGTCCATGAGCTGGTCGTAGCGCAGGCGCGGGAGGGAGGCCCGGATCCAGACCGTGCCGAAGAGCAGTGCGAGCAGCTTGGCCACGAACCAGAAGATCGGCATGAGCCAGGTGTTCACGGGGTTGTCGGCCGACAGGAATCCGAGGGACGGACCGGACGGTCCACCGAGGAAGAGCGTGACCGCGATCGCCGACATCGTGATGAGGTTCATGAACTCGGCGAGGAAGAAGATGGCGAACCGGATGCCGGTGTACTCGGTGTGGAATCCGCCGACGAGTTCCTGCTCGGCCTCGACCAGGTCGAACGGCGGGTGGTTCGTCTCGGCCACCGCCGAGATGATGTAGATGACGAACGCGATGAACGCCGGGATCACGTACCAGCGTCCGAGCGAGGTGATGCCCGTCCACGACTGCTGCTCCGCGATCGCCCGGGTCGAGAGCGTCCGGGTCTGGAGCAGCACCCCGACGATGGCGAGGCCGAAGGCCGCCTCGTAGGAGAGCAGCTGGGCCGAGGCACGGACCGAACCGAGCAGCGGGTACTTCGAGCCCGACGCCCACCCGGCGAGCATCACCCCGTAGAGCCCGAGTCCCGACATCATGAGCAGGAACAGGATGCCGATCGGCAGGTCGGCGAGCTGGATGTAGGTCCAGTGCCCGGCGATGGAGACCTTGCCCCCGATCGGGATGATCGCGAACGCGAGGAACGCGGTCATGAGCGAGATGTAGGGCGCGAGGAAGAACACCCGGCGGTCCGCGGTGTCCGGCACCGACTGCTCCTTGAAGAACAGCTTGATGCCGTCGGCGAGGGTCTGGAGCAGACCCCAGGGACCGGCGGTGTCCGGTCCGACGCGGTTCTGCATGTCCGCGATGACCTTGCGCATGAACCAGACGTAGAACATCACGGCGACGAGCAGGAACGCGAAGATCGCCACCGTCTTGCCGATGACGATGAGGACGACCGTCAGGTCGATCCGACCGTCGAGGAGCGGGTCGCCCGCGGCGAGCAGGGCGTTCACCGGACCGTCTCCACCCGCAGATCGGTCACGACGCCCGTCGCGTCGACGAGGTCACCGACCCCGACACCCGGCAGGTTGAAGGTCATGACGGCCACCCCGAGCGGCACGGTCACGTCCCCGGTGAGGGCGAGGGTCTGGGTACCCCGGGACGTCGTGATGCGGACCGGATCGCCGTCGGTCACGCCGATCCGCGCGATCTCCTGCGGGTGCACGCACAGCGCGGCGTCCGGGACCAGCCCGACCAGCGACGGCGAGGCGCTCACGGTGCGACCGGCGTCGTAGAGCCGCCGGCCCGCCACGAGGCGCAGCGCGTAGTTGTCGCGGCCCGGCGTCGGACGGGCCTCGGCCCCGGTCCAGACGATCGCCGCTGCGTCCGGGAGCCCGGCGGCGGGGGCATCGACCGGCTCGGTCGGATCGGTCGCGTCGTCGGCCCCGTCGGTGCCGGCGGTCTCGGCCTCCGGCTCCGCCGGGGCGATCGGCTCCCAGGAGAAGTCGGTCACCGGGATTCGACGCGCCTCGAGCACGAGCTCGTCGCGGTGCTCGGCGAGGGGGAGCACGACACCGTCCCGGGCGCGGCGCAGGAGGGTCGCGTCGACCTCGGCGAAGCCCGGCGCGACGGCGGCGATCTCGTCCTGCAGCTCGGTCTCGTCCTCGAGGTCGAAGTCGGTGCCGAGACGCAGCGCGAGCTCACCGGCGATGCGCCAGTCCGGCATCGGGCTGCCGTCGGGCGAGACCTTGCGGGCGACCCGCTGCACGCGTCCCTCGAGGTTGGTGGTGGTACCGGACTTCTCGCCCCACACCGCGGCGGGGAGCACGACGTCGGCGGCGGCCACCGTCTCGGTGAGGGTGGCGTCGATCGCGACCACGAAGCCCGCGCCGCGCACCCCGGTGCGGGCGAGGTGACGGTCGGGGAAGTCATCGGTGAGGTCGGCCCCCACGAGCACGAGTGCGCCCATCCGACCCTCGGCCGCAGCACCGAGGATCCCGGTCGCATCGAGGCCGCGGGACGCGGGCACGCGACCCCACGCGGCGGCGAACCGATCCGTGCCGGCCTCGAGCGTCACGCGACCGGGCAGCACGC
>JBEAXD010000090.1:0-6621 GCA_041159995.1 Actinomycetota bacterium
CCATCCGGCGGCCCACCTCGATCGTCTGGCGGCGATCGACGCCGGCGGGGGCGGCCGGTTCGATCCCGACACCACCCTGGGCCCCGACTCCTGGGCCACGGCGCGCCTCGCGGCCGGCGCCGGCCTCGCAGCCATCGAGGCGCTCGACGACGGTCGGGGCACCGGTGCGTTCCTCGCCATCCGCCCGCCGGGCCACCACGCCACGGCGGATCGGTCGATGGGCTTCTGCCTCATCAACAACGTGGCGATCACCGCCGCGGCGCTGGTCGCCCGCGGCGAACGCGTCCTCGTGGTCGACTTCGACGCGCACCACGGCAACGGCACCCAGGACATCTTCCTCGAGGACCCGAGGGTGCTCTACGTGTCGTTCCACGAGTGGCCGCTGTACCCGGGGACGGGTCGTCACGACGAGGTCGGGCTCGGAGCCGGGGAGGGCACCACGCTCAACATCCCGCTGCCCGCCGGGGCGACCGGCGATCGGTACCTCGAAGGTCTCGATCGGGTGGTGGCCCCCGTGGCCGCAGCCTTCGCCCCCGACTGGGTCCTCCTGTCGGCGGGCTTCGACGCTCATCGGGCCGATCCGCTCACCGGCCTCGGTCTCTCGGCCGGGGACTACCCCCTCATCACGGCCCGGATCCTCGCCATGGCCCCGCCGGGTCGGGCGATCACGTTCCTCGAGGGCGGGTACGACCTCGACGCCCTGCGGGACTCCGTCGCGGCCACGCTCCCGGTCCTGCTCGGGGCGCCGCCCGAACGGGTCGCCGAGGCCCCGACCTCGGGCGGGCCGGGCGATCGGATGGTCGCCGCGTCCGAGGCCCTGTGGCGGGCCCGGCTCGGGGGCTGAGACCCGGGACCCGGGCCCGGCCATTCGGCCCTTCAGGTGGCTGGGGGACCGACCGATACTCAGGCGTCAGCCGGCGGGGACCGTCCCCACCGGTGGTCAACGAGGTGTTCGCCGTGCTCGATCTCGAAGCAGTGCTCCACGAGGCCGTCCGCCGGGAGGCGTCCGACGTCCACATCAAGGTCGGATCCCCGCCGTACCTGCGTATCGACGGCAACCTGGAGCCGCTCGCCGACGTTCCGGACGTGAGTGCGGCCGACACCGAGCGCGTCGCCTTCGCGATCATGCCGAAGAACCGTGCCGATGAGTTCATCGAGTGCCAGGAGGCGGACTTCGCGCACACGGTCTCCGGTCTCGGTCGGTTCCGGGTCAACGTGTTCCGGCAGCGGGGCAGCGTCGGCATGGTGCTGCGGCGGGTCCTGCCCGGCATCCCGTCGTTCGAATCGCTCGGACTCCCGCCGGTCGTGCGACGCCTCGCCGAGGAACCCCGCGGACTCGTGCTCGTGACCGGACCGACCGGCTCCGGCAAGACGACGACGCTCGCTGCGATGATCGATCACATCAACGAGACGATGTCGAAGCACATCGTGACGATCGAGGATCCGATCGAGGTCCTCCACCCGGACAAGCGCTGCATCGTGAACCAGCGCGAGATCGGCACCGACACCGAGGACTTCCACGCTGCGATGAAGCGGGTGCTGCGCCAGGACCCCGACGTCATCCTCATCGGCGAGATGCGGGACCCGGAGACCGTGTGGGCCGCGCTCTCGGCGGCCGAGACCGGCCACCTCGTGTTCGCCACCCTCCACACGATGAGTGCGACCGAGACGATCAGCCGGATCATCGACTTCTTCCCGCCGTACCAGCAGCAGCAGGTCCGGATGTCGTTGGCGGGTTCGCTGCGGGGCATCGTCTCCCAGCGTCTGGTCCAGCGGGTCGACGGCCGGGGCCGGGTGCCCGCGATGGAGGTGCTCGTCGCGACCGGCCGGGTGTTCGACAAGATCGTCGACCCGGCGGCGACCCACGAGCTCGAGGAACTCATCGCCGAGGGCGAGTACTACGGCATGCAGACCTTCGATCAGAGCCTGCTGGCGCTCTACGAGCAGGGTTCGGTCACGCGACGCGACGCGCTCGCGACCTCGACGAACTCCCACGACCTGCGGCTCAGGATGGACGCGGTCGACCTCCAGCGGGCCCACCTCGACGAGGCCCGTTCGGAGTCCTGACCGGTTCGTCCGACGGGGCGCGTGCGGGGCCGGTGCCGGTCCCGCGGTCAGAATGGGCGATGTGAACGGCATCCCGCCGCGGCTCGCCACCGTCTTCGCTCCCGACGCACCGACGCGCGTGGTCGCGTCGCGGCTGGCCGAGGCCGGTCATCGCACGTACCTCGTCGGCGGGTCGGTGCGCGACGCGTTCGCGAACCGGGATCTCGGTGATCTCGACCTCACGACCTCGGCCCGTCCGGACGACATCGAGCGCGCGGTCGGTCCGATCGCGGAGGCCGTGTGGCTCCAGGGCAAGGCGTTCGGCACGGTCGGCGCCCGCGTGGGCGGACATGATCTCGAGATCACGACCTTCCGTGGCGACGTCTACCGCCCGGAGAGTCGCAAGCCGGAGGTGGCGTACGCGGACGACATCGAGTCCGACCTCGTACGGCGCGACTTCACGGTGAACGCCATGGCGATCGAGGTGCTCGCCGATCCGGTCCTCGTCGATCCGCACGGCGGGCTCGAGGATCTGCTCGTCCACCGGCGCCTGCGCACCCCCCGGGGGCCGGAGACCTCCTTCGCCGACGATCCCCTGCGCATGATGCGTGCGGCGCGGTTCATCGCCGGCTTCGGCCTGGAGCCCGACGAGGCGCTGGTCGCCGCGGTGGAGGCGATGCGGTCCCGCCTCGAGATCGTCAGCGCCGAACGGATCCGGGACGAACTCTCGAAGCTGCTCCAGGTGCCGGACTGCTCGGCCGGACTCTGGTTCCTCGCCCGCACCGGCCTCAGCGACGAGTTCCTCCCCGAACTCAACGCGATGCAACTCGAGCAGGACCCGATCCACCACCACAAGGACGTGCTCGCGCACACCATCGCGGTGGTGAACAACACCGATCCGGATGATCTGACGGTGCGCCTGGCTGCGCTGTTCCACGATGTCGGCAAGCCACGCACCCGGTCCTTCGAACGGGGCGGGGTCTCGTTCCACCACCACGAGGTCGTGGGTGCGCGCATGACCCGGGAGCGCATGGCCGCGCTGCGCTACCCGAACGAGATGATCGAGGACGTCACCCAACTCGTGTACCTGCACCTGCGCATCCACACGTACGCCATGGGGTGGACCGACAAGGCGGTGCGCCGGTACGTGCGCGACGCGGGTCCGCTCCTCGCCCGCCTCAACCACCTGCAGCGCTGCGACTGCACTACGCGGAACCGGAAGCGGGCGGCCGCGCTCGAGCGGCGCATGGACGAACTCGAACGGCGCATCGAGGAGCTGCGGGCCCAGGAGGAGCTCGACGCGATCCGCCCGCCGCTCGACGGTCGGCAGGTCATGGACCACCTCGGGGTCGGTCCGTCGCGGGTGATCGGCGAGGCCCTCGACCACCTGCTCGAGATCCGGCTCGACGAGGGACCGATCGAGGAGGCCGAGGCCTACCGGCGCCTCGACGCCTGGGCGGCCGAGCGCGGCATCACCACCTGATCGACGGCGAGGCCGGCGCGCGTCGGCGCGACCTCGGCCCGCGTGCGCTCCGACCGGTCCGACCCGAGGGTCAGACGCCCTCCTTGCGGGCCCGCAGGATGGTGACCCCGGGGTCCCGCCCGTCGGCGGAGGGGAGTTCGGGCTCGAGGAGCGTGTCGACCCGGTACCCGGCGCGCACGAGCTCGGTGAACACCTCGGTGAAGGTGCGCACCCGCGGGCGGTGCGCGTCGTCGAGGGTCGGCACGCTCGGTGCCGCGTACCCGGCGAACGGGTGGGGCAGCAGGATCACGAACGGTGCGCCCTGCCGCAGGACGCGGTGGACCTGCCGGACGACGCGGGCGAGGTCGGTGACATCGGCGAGCGCCCCGTCGGAGTACGCGGCGTCGATGGAGTCGGCCCGCAGGAACGCGAGCTCGGCGAGATCCGCGTGGTGGACCTCGAAGCGGACGTCGTTGCGCTCCGCGAGTGCACGGGTCGCCTCCACCCGTGCCGCGGTGTCGTCGACCGCGAGCACGGTCGCGCCGCCCCGGGCGAACGCGACGGCGGCCTCGCCCCCGGCGCACCCGAGGTCGAGGACGCGTCGGCCGGTGAGCGGCCCGAGCAGGCGGTGGGCTTGGGTGGCGGTGCTGTCCTGCACGGGCTCGCTCTCCGGATCGATGGGTGGTGCCGGTGGTCTACTCGCCGGCGGCGAAGGACTCCACCATCTCGTGCGCCTCGGCGTCGGTGTACTGCACCGGCGGCGACTTCATGAAGTACGCCGACGGTCCGAGCAGCGGGCCGCCGATCCCACGGTCGAGGGCGACCTTGGCGCAGCGCAGTGCGTCGATGATGACGCCGGCGCTGTTCGGGGAGTCCCACACCTCGAGCTTGAGCTCCACGTTGAGCGGGACGTCACCGAAGTTGCGACCCTCCAGACGGATGTAGGCCCACTTGCGGTCCTCGAGCCAGGCCACGTGGTCCGACGGTCCGATGTGGACGTCGTCGTCGGCGATGCCGTTCTCGAGCTGGCTGGTGACCGACTGCGTCTTCGAGATCTTCTTGGACTCCAGGCGCTCGCGCTCGAGCATGTTCTTGAAGTCCATGTTGCCGCCGACGTTGAGCTGGTAGGTGCGGTCGAGCACCATGCCGCGGTCCTCGAAGAGACGGGCGAGGATGCGGTGCACGATGGTCGCACCGACCTGGCTCTTGATGTCGTCACCGACGATCGGCACGTTGGCGGCCTCGAACTTCGCGGCCCACTCGGGGTTCGAGGCGATGAACACCGGGATGGCGTTCACGAAGGCGACACCGGCGTCGATGCACGCCTGCGCGTAGTGCTTCTGCGCGTCCTCCGAGCCGACCGGCAGGTACGACACGAGCACGTCGGCCCGTGCGTCGCGCAGGGCCTGGGCCACGTCGACCGGCTCCACCGGGCTCTCCTCGATGGTGAGTCGGTAGTACTTGCCGAGGCCGTCGAGCGTCGGGCCCCGCTGGACCATCACGCCGGCGTCCGGCACGTTGTGGCAGAAGCGCACCGTGTTGTTCTGGCCGGAGAAGATCGCCTTGCCCAGGTCGAGACCGACCTTGGTCGCGTCGACGTCGAAGGCGGCGACGAACTCGACGTCACGGACGTGGTACCCGCCGAGGACGACGTGCATGAGACCGGGGACGTCGTCGCCGGGCTCCGCGTTCCGGTAGTACTCGATGCCCTGCACGAGGCTGCTCGCGCAGTTGCCGACGCCTGCGATGGCGACGCGGACCTTGTTCGTGCTCATGCGGTGGCTCCTTGTTCCTGTTCCTGGGGTCGGTCGGTGGGTTCGGTCGAGGGCGCCGGACGGCGCTCCCCGTCGATCAGTGCGTCGATCCACGCGAGGTCGCGTTCGACGGAGTCGGTGCGGTGCTCCGCGAGGGAGCGGGTGTAGCGATCCAGTGCCGGCGTGCGGTTCCGACGGGACCGGGCGAGTCGATCCGCGAGTTCGGCGCGGCGGCGCTGCAGCAGTTCGAGGCGATCGGTCGGCTCGAGGAACCGGAAGAACGACAGCTGCAGGGCGAACGTGCGGTCGTCGACGGCCCCGTCGGGGTCGCGCAGCAGCTCGGAGAACAGCGCTTCGCCGCGGGCGGTGATGCGGTACGCCTTGCGGGCCCGCCGGCTCGTCTTCGGGGCGAGGCGAAGGCGCGCCGTGGCGGCCTCGCCCCGGAGCGACCCGGTGGAGGGGATGGCCGGGGCCTCCTCCTGGGCGTCGACGACCTCGATCGCGCCGCTGCGCTCGAGGCGGCGGAGCGCGGGGTAGAGGGATCCGAAGGACACACCCCAGAGCGGGCCGAGCGTGTCGGCGAGGCGCTTCTTCAACTCGTAGCCGTGGACCGGCGCCTGCTTCAGGTTGCCGAGGATGGCGAGTTCGAGCACGGGGGCCTTCGGGTCGGGGTCGGCGGATCACCGGATGGTGCTTCGCGATGTATCGAAACGATACATCGGACAACACCCCCATGCGAGTCGGGCCGGAGATCGGTCCGGCCCGGTCCGGATCGGGTCCTCGCCGGTCCCGAGGGGCGGGGGCACCGGTAGGCTCCGGATCCGTGCCGAGCCACACCGATTACGCACTGGCCCGCCGGGCCCTGCTCCGGGACCTGCGGCGCGGCGTGGTCCGGACCGAGGACGTCTGCGACGCCCACCCGGAGCTGGTCCGGGCCGCCACGCACGTCGGCGAGCCGACCGGTCGACCCTGCCCGATCTGCGCCGAGGACAGCCTCCGGCTCGTGTCCTACGTCTACGGCGACGGACTCCGCGAGGCCAACGGCCGCTGCCTGACCGCCGAGGGCGAGCTCGAGCGCCTCGCCCGCAAGCACGACGAGTTCGCCCGGTACGTCGTCGAGGTCTGTCACGGGTGTCGGTGGAACCACCTCACCCGCCGCGAGCTCCACGGTCGGGCCCATCGGGCTCGCCGGGTCGGGTAGTCGGGCCCATCGGGCTCGCCCGGTCGGGCGCCGTCACCCGGTCGGCGGCTCGCCGATGATCTCGGCCGGGTACATCGAGACGCAGGCCGAGCACCAGACCTCCGGGGTGTCGAGGGTGCGGCTCGAACCGGGCGCATCCCAGGACTCCGGTGTGATGT
>JBEAXD010000098.1:0-7856 GCA_041159995.1 Actinomycetota bacterium
CGGGCCGCTCCCGATCAGGCGCGTCCGAGGATCGCGCACGCACCGGCGACGCTGCCGGCGAGCAACGAGGCCACGAGCGTCGCGGCGACGAACCGGGCGACGAGGCGCGACGACCATGCGATCGCGGTGACCTCGCCCCGCGGCACCGTGACGAGGATCGGGATGTGGTCCGGACGCGGCGCCTCCGGGGGCCGACGACGCGCCGCGGCCCGGTGCTGTGCCCGCGCCGATGGGCCGAGTCCGGCCCCGCGCGGGCCGCGTGCGCTGTGGCGACTCGAATGGTGTTCCACGACCGATGCGTTCCTCTCGACCCCGCTCGTGCGGGGGCGGGAAGGGTAACGGAGCGGTCGTCGATCCCACAAGGGGGGACCCGTCGGATCGGTGCCGGCCCGGGTGGGCGCTACTTGTACCCCGCCATGATGTGGGTCACCCACCACTCGGGCGCCGCCGCCATGAGGGTCCCCATGTCCCAGTAGTCCCACCACCGCAGGATGTGCCCGTCACGCAGTTCCATCACCGACACGAACGGGAGTACGACCCGCTCCCCGGTGGACCAGTGCCACTCCTCGCCGTGCTCGGTGACCGCCATGTCCTCGGTGACCACGAGCGAGCGCCGGTGCTCGATGTAGGCCTCGAGCGGCTCGATGCCCAGCCGCAGTCGGGCCACGATCTCGGCCGGGCCGAACGCGCCCTCCTCCGGTGCCGGCACGTCGGTGTAGTGGGAGTCGGCGGTGAAGAACCCGGCGATCGCGTCCCAGTCCCTCCGGTAGAGCGTGGCCCAGAACTCCTCGACCAGTGCGCGGTTCGCCTCGATCCCCATCGGTCCTCCTCCTCGGCTCCGGAGCGCCGACGCTAGCGAATCCGACTACACCGGGCGCGTGGCCGCCCGCGCAGGGCGCGTACGGGTCCGGAGCGGCTCACCGCTGTGTGAACGGTGCCTCAAATCCGCATCGATCGTCGTCCGGATCGGTCCGGGGTCCGTACTCCACCCGTCGACACCCCGTCGGCCCCGACCCCAAGGAGACCACGATGAAGCGACTCAGCATGACCGTCGCCACCGCGGCGTTCGCCCTCGGTTCGCTCGGCGCCCTCGCCGCGCCGGCCGGTGCGGCCGCCGGCGGAACGGCCACCGGCAACGAGTGCCAGAAGATCGGCATGGCCACCGTCAAGAGCCTCGGCGTGTTCCCCGCCGTCGCGAAGAACGGACTCGACGCCGGCACGGCGAAGGCCCTCGGCGTGCGCGGCATCGCCGAGGTCCCGGACTCGACGGTGTTCTCGCTCCCGCAGGTGCTCTCCCTGCACCGCTCGAACCCCGAGCTGTTCCCCTGGTGCGACTGACGACCCCGCACCGTCCTGCGTGACGGCGCACCGCACGGCCCCCGGACCTCGGACCGGGGGCCGTGTCGCGTCCGGACTCAGGCGTGCGGATCGGCGAGCACCTCGGCGAGGTCGACCGGACGGCCCTCCTCGATGGATCGATGCGCGGCGACCCCCATGGCGACCGACAGCAACCCGTCCGCCGGGCCCACGTCCGGCGCGCCGCCACGACGGATGGCGGCGAGGAAGTCCAGGTGCTCGAGGTACGAGGAGCCGTGGTGGAAGCCCTCGTACGCGACGCGGTCGTCGTGGACGATCTCGGTGACGACGCCGTCTCGACCGCCGGGACGCGTCCCGACCCGCACCTCACTGCTCGGCAGGAGGGCCTCGACCTTCCCGCGATCGCCGACCACCGACAGTTCCTCCTGGTACGTGCTCCCCTCGGCGAACATGCACAGGTCGAGCAGCGCGCGGCTCGAGTCCGAGTAGTCGACGATCACGAACGCGTTGTCGAGGATGTCGGGCACCTCGCCGTCGTAGACCTCGTCGAGGTGGTTCACGTCCTGGGCCCCCGAGGCGAGCACCCGGACCGGCGTCGCCCCGATGATGTGGTTCATGAGGTCGAAGAAGTGGCAGCACTTCTCGACGAGCGTGCCCCCGGTGTTGCGCGTGAAACGGTTCCAGTCCCCGACCTTCGCCAGGAACGGGAACCGATGCTCCCGGATCGCGACCATGCGCACCCGTCCGACGGCGCCGCCGTGGACCTCGCGGATGAGCCGGGCCACCGGCGGCATGTAGCGGTACTCGAGACCGACCCATACCAGCGCGTCGCGGCCGGCGCTCGCCTCGACGACCCGCCGACAGTCGGCGACGGTCGTGCACAGCGGCTTCTCCACGAGGATGTGCAGGTCGGTGGGCAGCAGATCCTCGAGCACCGCGGCGTGGGTCATGTTCGGCGTCGCGACCACGACCGCGTCGCAGAGGCCCGAGCCCACGAGGTCCGCGTGGGACTCGAACGTGGTGAGGGTGTCGCCGGCGTCGGCCGCGACCGCGGCCGCCCACTCCCGGGAGGCCGGATGCGGATCGGCGATCGCGGTCACCGCGGCGCCGTCGAGGAGCTGCAGGTTGCGCAGGTGCTCGAGGCCCATCATCCCCGAGCCGATGATCCCGTACCTGACGACGTCGCCCACGGCCGCATAGCGTACGGCGCGCCATGACCACCCCGCCCCCGACATCGCTCGTGTCCATCGCCCCGCGCGCACTCGGGGACGAGACGGTCGCGCCGATCGGCTTCGGGTGCTGGCGGTTCACCGGTGCGGACGTCGACGCGGCGGGCCGCCTGCTCGACGCCGCGATCGACGCTGCCCTCGAGGGCACGCCGTCCGGTACGCGCCTGCTCGTCGACACGGCCGACGTCTACGGCCTCGACTGGGGCGGTGCCGGATTCGGCACCGTCGAGACGTTCCTCGGCGACGTCCTCGCCGCCGATCCGGGGCGACGCGACCACATCCTCCTCGCCACGAAGGGCGGGATCCGACCGCCCGTGCCGTACGACTCGAGCCCGGAGGGCCTCGCCGCGGCGTGCGCCGACTCCCGGCGCCGTCTCCGGGTCGACACCATCGACCTGTACCTCGTGCACCGGCCCGACCTCTTCACCGCGCCCTCCGACCTCGCTGCGACGCTCGAGTCCTTCATCGACGACGGGTTCGTGCGCGCGATCGGCGTCTCGAACATGACCGTCGACCAGTACGACGCGCTCGCGGCCTGGACCGCCACCGGCATCGCGGCGACCCAACCGGAGTGGTCGGTCGCCCACCTCGACCCGATGCGGGACGGCACCCTGGACCGGGCCATGCGCGACGGCGTGACGCCGCTGGCCTGGAGTCCGCTCGCGGGGGGCCGGGTGCTCAGTGGCGAGGGCCTGCGTCCCGAGCTCATGGCCACGCTCGATGCCATCGCGTCGCGCGAGGGGGTCGATCGGGCGACGGTCGCGCTCGCGTTCCTGCTCGCCCACCCCTCCGACGCGGTGCCGATCGTCGGGACCCAGCGGGCCGAGCGGTTCGCCGCGCTCGTGCGCGGCGTGGGGATCCACCTCGACCGCGCCGATTGCTACCGCATCATCGAGACCTCCGAGGGGGTCCGGCTCCCGTGAGCGTGCGGCCGCCCGTCGAGATCTCCTGGTTCGGGGCGCTCTGCGACGATGACTACGAGCAACTCGGCGTCGTGGACCCCGCGCTGCGTTCCTCGTGGGCTCACTGCCGCGACATCGCGGTCACCGCCGAGCGCACCGGGTACGACAACCTGCTCCTGCCCTCGGGGTACGCGCTCGGGATCGACGGCACGGCGTTCGCCGGCGGCCTCGCCCCGCTGCTCGAGCGACTCCACCTCCTGCTCGCGGTGCGGTGCGGCGAACTGTGGGTGCCGCAACTCGCGCGACAGGTCGCGACGCTCGATCGGATGCTCGGCGGCCGACTCACCGTGAACATCATCTCGAGCGACCTGCCGGGCGAGACCCTCGCCGCCGGCCCCCGCTACCGCCGGACCCTCGAGACGATGCAGGTCCTCCGGGCCCTCCTCGACGGGGAGGCCGTGTCGTTCCACGGCGAGTTCCTCGACCTCGATCTCGATCCGCCGACCGCCCGCACCACCGACGGCCGATGCCCGCCCCTGTACTTCGGTGGCCTGTCGGAGGAGGCCCGGGAGGTCGCGGCCGCGGCGGCGGACGTGTACCTCATGTGGCCGGACACGCTCCCGGAGGTCGCCACGATCGTCGCCGACCTGCGCGGGCGGGCCGAACGGCACGGCCGCACGCTGCGCTTCGGGTACCGCGTGCACGTCGTCGTGCGGGAGACCGAGGCGGAGGCCCGCGCTGCGGCCGCCCACCTCGTGGCCGCACTCGACGACGACGAGGGCCGGCGCATCCGTGAGCGTTCCCTCGACAGCGGCTCCCGCGGCGTGTCCCGGCAGGCCGAACTGCGCGACGCGGCCACCGACGACGGGTTCGTCGAGGATCACCTCTGGACCGGTATCGGCCGAGCCCGTTCGGGCTGCGGCGCGGCCATCGTCGGCGACCCCGACCAGGTGCTGGCCAAGCTCGACGCGTACCGGGACCTCGGGATCGAGGCGTTCATCCTCTCCGGGTACCCGCACCTCGCCGAGGCCGAGCACTTCGGTCGGCTGGTGCTCCCCCGCCTCGACCACGCCCCGCTGCGCCCCCGGATCTGACCGATCCGGCGCGGCACGCGGCCTCGGCGACGGGAGGCGGCGGCGGCTACCGTGCGACCCGGCGCGTCCGGGCGCCACGATGTCGAGACGAAAAGGAACTCCACGTGACCGACCACAAGGAACTGTTCATCGGCGGCGAGTGGGTCGCCCCCGCCGGCTCGGGCCGCATCGAGGTCATCTCGCCGGTGACCGAGGAGGTGTACGGCACGGTGCCGGACGCCACCGAGGCCGACGTCGATCGGGCCGTCGCCGCCGCTCGCCGCGCCTTCGACTCCGGCCCGTGGCCCCGTATGACACCGGAGGAGCGGGCCGACGCGATCGCCCGCCTGTCCGCGGCGCTGCAGGCCCGTTCCATGGACATCGCCGACATCATCACGAACGAGAACGGCTCGGTGAAGTCGTTCTCGATCATGGGGCAGGTGTTCGCCTCGACCATGGTGCTCGACAAGTACGCCGAGATCGCCCGCACCTACGCGTTCGAGGACCGGCGGATGGGCGCACTCGGCGGCGACGTGCGGGTCCGGCGCGCCCCGGTCGGCGTCGTGGCCGGCGTCATCCCGTGGAACGTCCCGCTCTACATCACTGCGATGAAGCTCGGACCCGCCATGGCCTCGGGGTCGACGATCGTCCTCAAGCCGTCCCCCGAGACCCCGCTCGACGCCTACCTGTTCGCCGAGGCGGTCCTCGAGGCCGGCATCCCGGAGGGCGTCATCAACGTCGTCGCCGCCGACCGCGCGGTGAGCGAGTACCTCGTGTCGCACCCGCAGATCGACAAGGTCTCGTTCACGGGATCGACCGCGGTCGGTCGCCGCATCGGTTCCATCTGTGGTGAGCAGATCAAGCGTTGCACGCTCGAGCTGGGCGGCAAGTCGGCGGCGATCATCCTCGAGGATGTGAACCTCGACGACGCGATGCTCAACGAACTGCTCATGTCCGGACTCATGAACAACGGTCAGGTGTGCGGCGCGCAGTCCCGCATCCTCGTGCCCCGTTCCCGCTACGACGAGATCGTCGGCCGGATCGGCGAGGGCATGGCGAACATGGTCGTCGGCGACCCGAACGAGGACGCCAGCCAGATCGGACCGATGGTCGCGAAGCGCCAGCAGGAGCGGGTGAACGGCTACATCGAGATCGGGAAGCAGGAGGGCGCCCGCGTCGTGACCGGCGGCACCCCCGCCCCGTTCGACAAGGGCTGGTTCGTGACCCCCACGTTGTTCGCCGACGCGAACAACCAGATGCGCATCGCCCGGGAGGAGATCTTCGGGCCGGTGCTCACCGCCATCCCCTACGACACCGAGGCCGAGGCGATCGCGATCGCGAACGACTCGGACTACGGATTGTGCGGTTCGGTCTGGACCGCGGACCCGGAGCACGCGGCCGAGGTCGGGGCGCAGGTCCGCACGGGCGTCGTGGCCGTCAACTCCTCGATGATCCTCGACTTCAACAGCCCGTTCGGTGGGTTCAAGCAGTCGGGCATCGGGCGCGAACTCGGTCCGGAGGGCCTCGAGCCGTTCACCGAACTCCAGTCGATCATCCTGCCGGCGGCCGGGTGACGACGGGCCGACGACGGTCGGCGATGGATCGGGAGCGGGGGCGCCACCGGCGCCCCCGCCTCGCGTCCGGACCGGTTGCGTAACGTGTCGTCCGTGCACCTCTTCGAACGGCAGCACCGGCACCCCTGGCCGGGCATGGGGACGGTGCTCATCCTCCTCGCGGCGTCAGTCATCTGGCACGCCGGGACCCCCGACGCGGGCTGGGCCCGGACCGTCGGCGTCGCCCTCGAGGGCCTCGCGCTCGTCGCGACGTTGCGCATCAGCGGCGAGACCCCGCGACTGGCCCGACTCGCGACGGTCCTCGTGCCGATCGCCGTGGTCGTCACCGCGATCGGCAACACGTTCGAGGGGGACCTCGGGCGACTGCTCGCCGGCGTGCTCGGCACGCTGATCGTGGTGGCCTGCCCCGTGGCGATCGTCCGGTCGGTGCTCACGCATCCGGTCGTCAACCTCCAGACCGTCGCCGCAGCGATCTGCATCTACCTGCTCATCGGACTCTGCTTCACCTACCTCTACGGCATCGAGTACGCGATCTTCGGTGCGCCGTTCATGAACGGCGTGCCGGGAGGGCGTCCGACCGCCGCCGACATGCTCTACTTCTCCTTCATCACGCTCACCACGACCGGGTACGGCGACATCACCTGCGCCACGCGGGTCGGCCGCACGACCGCCATGGTCGAGGCCATGCTCGGACAGCTCTACCTCGTGACGGTGCTCGCGCTGCTGGTCAGCAACCTCGGAGCCACCCGTCGCACCCGCCGCGACCTCGCCGGGCCGGACCCCGAGGCGGTCCCCGATGTCTGATCGCGACTTCGCGACGCGCCGGGCCGCCCTCGACCACCTCCTCGCACCGGAGGGCGACCGCCCCGCATCCATCGCCCGCGGGGTGCACCACGTCGCCCTCATCTGCTCGGACCCCACGGCGACGATCGACTTCTACCAACGGGTCCTCGGGTTCCCGCTGGTCGAGATCTTCGAGAACCGCGACTACCCGGGCTCGCTCCACTTCTTCTTCGACCTGGGCGCGGGCAACCTGCTCGCGTTCTTCGACTTCCCGGGGCTGGGGCTCGGGCCCGCGATCGAGACGCTCGGCAGCCTCCAGCACCTCGCGATCTCGGTGACCGAGGAGGCGTTCGTCGCCGCACGGGCCCGGGTCGAGGCCGAGGGCATCGCGTACCGGGGCCCGGACCTCGGGGTCGAGCGCTCGATCTACCTGCGGGATCCCGACGGGGTGCAGATCGAACTGGTCGCCGTCCCCCTGCTCGACACGAACTTCACCTGATCCCCGCCGTCGTCCCACGCCCCGAGGAGCACCATGCGCGCCGCGATCCTGCAGACCCCCGGTGAGCCGTTCGTCATCGCCGACGACGTCGACATCGAGGACCCCCGAGCGGGCGAGGTGCGCGTGCGGGTGTCCCACTGCGGGGTGTGCCACTCCGACCTCAGCATGGTCAATGGCTCGTTCCCGGGACTCACCCCCGTGATCCTCGGGCACGAGGCGGCCGGGACCGTGGACGCCGTGGGTCCGGGCGTGACCGCGCTTGCGCCGGGCGACAAGGTGGTCCTCACTCCGACGCCGTCCTGCGGCGAGTGCTACTGGTGCGTGCGCGACGAGCACAGCCTGTGTGCGAACTCGAGCGCGATCGTGCTCTCCGCGTTCCCCGACGGTTCGACCCGGCTCTCGCGTCGCGGCGAGACCGTCTACCGGGGCGTCGGCGTGGGAGCATTCGCCGAGTTCGTCATCACCCAGGTGTCGGGCGC
>JBEAXD010000129.1:0-5791 GCA_041159995.1 Actinomycetota bacterium
GCGTGCTCGCGGCTGGCGAGCGTGAGGTCGGCGACGACGTGGAGGCTGTGCCCACCGCCGGCCGCCCACCCGGGCACGACCGCGATGACGACCTTCGGCATGAACCGGATGAGTCGCTGCACCTCGAGGATGTGGAGACGCCCCGAACGCGCGGGGTCGATCGTCTCGGCGGTGTCGCCCTCGGCGTATCGGTAGCCGTCCCTGCCACGGATCCGCTGGTCGCCGCCCGAGCAGAACGCCCAGCCGCCGTCGCGCGGCGAGGGGCCGTTGCCCGTGAGGAGCACGCAGCCGACGTCGGAGGACTGCCGGGCGTGGTCCAGCGCGCGGTACAGCTCGTCGACCGTGGCCGGCCGGAACGCGTTGCGCACCTCGGGCCGGTCGAACGCGATGCGCACCGTGCCGTGCGCCCTCGCGCGGTGGTACGTGATGTCGGTCAGGTCCTCGAAACCGGGGACGACCGTCCAGGCCTCGGGGTCGAAGATCTCGGAGACGGGTGCGCTGCTCACGGGCCGCAACGCTACGACACGGACTCGACGTCCTCCGGGGTCGGGCCGAGCATCCAGACGAGCCAGACCACCAGCGCCACGATGAAGGCGAGCGTGACCGGTAGCGCACCGAACGGCGGGGCCCACGGTGCGTTCGCCCAGTACTGGAAGGGCCCGTTGATCCCGACCGTGAAGCGGCGCAGGGTCTGGGCGAACCCGAGGAACTGCCCCACACCGAGTGCGATGCCCACGACGAGCGCGAGTCGACTGCGGGCGAGGCGCGCCCCGATCGACGACGCACCGATGAGGTACGCGCCGACGATCGGTACCCCGACCGCCAGCGGGAGGGTGTAGCGACCCTGCCAGAACGGACCGATGATCGGTACCTCGCGGTACTCGCTGACGATGGGGAGCAGCGCAGTCGCCGCCCCGACGAGCAGCAGCGCGATGGACGCGCGCCGGGAGGACACCGACAGCCCGAGCGCGAGCAGGACACCGATCGCCGCGGTCCAGACCACGATCGTGAGGTAGGGAGCCTTCACGTTGAGCCAGCCGAAGTTCCCGATCATGGATTCGTAGAAGAACCCGCTGCGCCCGAGCGTGTTGCGGATGAGCTCGTACTGCGTGATCTCCACCGAGGTCCCGGTATCGACCGGGCGAACGACGAGGTTCCACGCGAGTTGGATGAACGTGGCCACCGCGATCACCGCCGCCGCCACCTGCAGACCGCGATCCCGGAGCCGGCGACGCAGGAACGTCATCCCGCCGATGAGACCGACCGTGCCGATGATCGCGACGATCCACATCGGGGCGAACAACCGCGACAACCCGAGCGCCGAGAACGCCAGGGCGACGCGGACCACGAGGCGACGATCGACGGGCGCATCGATGGGAGCTGCGACGACCGCACACGCGCTCGCCCAGGCTGCGATGGCTGCGGAGATCTCCAGACTCGACGGGTTCACCGTGCCGTTGACGAACAACACCATCGGGGTGACCGCGACGGCGAACCCGAGGGCCCCGATGCGGCGGTTCGGGAACGACCACACCGAGGCCAGCGCACTCGCGAGCAGCGCAGCACAGACGAGGGCCGAGAGGTACCGCATCAGGTAGACGCCCCGGGCCTGTGCGCTGAGCCACGACGGGAGCCCGACCATCAGGTAGTACCCCGGGAAGTAGGTGCCCGCGGTCGTCCGGGCCTCGACCCGCCGATTCGAGCCGGAGTAGTCGAGGCAGGCCGCCGACACGTCGTTGCGGAAGGCGTAGCAACCGACGTCGTTCGCCGACTCGACCACCTCGGGCACCTCGACCTCACGCCACCCGCCGGTGAGCCCGGGGATGCGATCGCCGATCCACTGGCCGCGGGCCACCGAGACCGCCCGCGTCACGTGGGCCGGCTCGTCGGGCGAGCCGAACAGCGGCAGCGCCGTGGCCCACAGCACGCCGAGCGCGGCGAGGATCGCGAACGACACCCACCAGGCCCGCCGTCCCGTGCGAGCCGAGGCGAGGCGGCTGCGCAGGGAGGGCTCCACGAGATGGTGACCCTAGGTCAGTTGACCTGACGCTCGGCGCCACCCCAGTACTGCGCGCGCAGGGCCTTCTTGTCGGGCTTGCCGAGCGGGCTGAGCGGGATCTCGTCCACGAAGTCGACCGACTTGGGCGCGTAGTGCGAACCCTTCGCGTCCTTCACGAGCGCGATGAGGTCGTCGGGCGTCGCCGTCTGTCCGGGCCGCAGCACGACGATCGCCTTGACCGACTCACCCCACTTCTCGTCGGGCACGCCGATGACCGCGCTCTGGGAGACCGCCGGGTGCGTGCCGAGCACGTCCTCGATCTCGCGCGGGAACACGTTGAAGCCCCCGGAGACGATCATGTCCTTCTTGCGGTCGACGATCGTGAAGAAGCCCTGCTCGTCCTCCCGGGCCACGTCGCCCGTGTGGAGCCAACCGAACTCGAAGGCCGCCGCCGTCTCCTCGGGCTTGTTCCAGTAGCCGCCCATCACGAGCGGTCCGCGCACACAGATCTCACCGGGTTCGCCGCGCGGGACCCGGTTGCCCTCGTCGTCGAGCAGCGCGACGTCGACCCACGGCACCGGCCGTCCGCAGGTGGCGAGGCGCTCGAGGTCGTCGGGGTCGTGCTCGTCCTTGCGCAACACGGTGATCGTCATCGGGCACTCGGCCTGGCCGTAGAACTGGAAGAAGATCTTCCCGAACTTCTCGATCGCCTCCTTGAGACGCGTCGGCGATGCGGCCGCCGCGCCGTAGAAGACCGTGTCGAGGGACGACAGGTCGAACTCGTCGAGCCGAGGATTGTCGAGGAGCGTGTAGAGCATGGTGGGCACGAGCATCGTCGCCGTGACCCGGTGCTCCTGGACCGTCTCGAGGAACCCGTCGGGGGTGAAGTACGGCATGACGATGAGCGAGCCGCCCCGCAGCAGGGTCGGGATGAAGAACGCGGCCCCGGCGTGGGACAGCGGCGTGCAGATGAGGAACCGCAGGTCCTCGGGCCACTCCCACTCGGCCATCTGGATCGCGGTCATCGTGGCGCCGCTGCGGAAGGTGCTCATGACCCCCTTCGGCTTGCCCGTCGTTCCGCCCGTGTAGACGAGACCGCCGAGCTCGTCGGCGTCCATCGCCGGGGGGACGAGCGGCTGGGGCGCGAACCGACTCGCGACCTCGATGAGGTCTGCGTCGGCGGCGTCGCACGGCCCGAGCGAGAGCAGTCGGAGCGAGGGCACGCGCTCCTTGAGCGCAGCGGCACGCTCGGCGAAGATCGGATCGAAGATGAGCGCCTGGATCTGCGCGTCCTCGAGGACGTACACGTGGTCATCGACCGACCCGAGGGGGTGGAGCGGGGTGCCGCGCACACCGGCCACCCCGTTGGCGCCGATGCAGTACAGGACCTCGGGCCGGTTGAGGGCGAGCATCGACACCGGCGTGCCGAGCCCGATCCCCGAGGCGTTGTAGGCCTGCACGAATCGACTCATCTCGTCGCGCACCTGCGCGCCGGTGAGCACCTGGCCGTCGATGTAGACGGTCGGACGATCGGCGTTCTGCTCCAGTGCCCGCACGATGAGGTGCGGGGTGAAGGTCGGTGCGTACAGGTCGGCTGCGGTCATCGGTCCCCCTTCGAGACGGTGCGGTCGGCAACGTACGAGGCCCGCCCCGTCCCCCGCCAGCCGCAGGGGATGGGAACGGGCCTCGTGGTGGCTCGTCGCCGGGCGGGTCGACCCCGCCGTGGATCAGTGGTGGTGCGAGTCGCAGGACCCGCCGAAGCCCTCGATACCCGTGAACGGACCGCAGACCTGCGGGGTGGCCCACACGTGGAGCATCGGCGGCGTCGGCCGGAACGTGCCCCGGGTGCAGGAGCCGTTCACGAGCAACCCGACGACCCGCGTGCCCTCCCAGCAGAGGTTCTGGTGGTCGTGCCAGGTGGTGAGCGAACCTGCGATCTCAGGCACGTCGGCCATCGTCTTGTTCGGCTCGAGGATGTACATGCCGGAGCCGAGCACCCAGGTGCCGTCGGGGTTGCGCTGGAGCACGATCGACTCGACCTTCGACGGGTCGAGCTCGATGCCGTCGCTGAGGCGCGGCCAGTGCACGAAGTGCTCGAAGCCGGTGCCGGCATCACCGATGGAGCCGTACCCGTCGGCGACGAGCGCGTTGCGCAGCGTGGCGTTCGTCATGCCGTTGTACTTCGCGAGCGCGGCCTTCGTGCTGTCGAGGAGCGCCTGGGCCCGGGCCCGCTGCTCGGCCGTGAGGCACGGGTCGGAGATCGAGATGATCAGCTTGGCGCACGGGTCGACGGTCCCACCGGGCGTGGTGGCGCCGGTGCCGTGGTCGTGGCCGTCGGTGTGCGGGACGGTCGTCCCGGTCGTCCCACCCGCGGTCGAGTGGTTGTGGTTCGAGTGCGTCGGGGTGGTCGTGCCGGCCGCAGCGGCTGCGGCGTCGTGCGCGTGGTCGGAGTGACCATCGGTACCGGTCGCACCGGACGCCGTCGCCCCGTGGTGGTCGGTGTGGCCGTCCGCACCCTTGGTGCCCGCCCCATGCGCGTGGCCCGTCGCCGTCGCTTCGGCGCCGTGCCCGTGGTCGCCGTCGCCGTGAGCGGCGTGGCCGCCGCCGAGTGCCGGCGAGACCGACATCGTGACGAGGCCGATGACGACGATCGACGAGAGCGTCGTCGCCACGCCGCCGACGAAGCCGCGCACGCGCGGTCCGTGCCAACCGAGGAGGAGCAGGGCCGAACCGGCCACTGCGACGATCGCGAACGCGGCGGCGAGACCGTCCGGCAACCCGTAGGGCTCGACGACGCCGTCGATGCCGGCGGTCCGCGAGACGATCCATACGCCGGTGACCGCGGCCTGGACGGCGATGGTCGCCACGAGGGTGGCTCGGCCGCCCCGGCGGGCGAGGATCAGGCCGGCGAGGACGAGTTGCATCCAGGCGACCGCCACGAAGAACGCACCGTGGGAACCGGAGGTCTGGAGGTGCTCCGGCGCGAAGGCGAGGTGGATGAGGCCGGCGCCGGCGAGGGCGGCGGCCACGACCGTGGCGAGCGGCCCGCTCGCCGCGATCCGGTGGTCCGAGTCGGGGGAACGATCCGGCGGGTTCGTGATCACGAGGGGCTCCGAGGGTTCGGTCGAGCGGAACGGTGGGGGAACGAACCAGACCTGCGCTGGGTTCCCGGGTGGACACCATGACAGCCGACCCGGGGGCGGACTGTCAACGTTCTCGGCCGGTCCCGAGGGTGGGCGCGGCCGATCCGTTCATCGGCGGGTGGTCCGGCTCAGCACATGGGCCGGTCGGACCATTCCGGGCCCGGGCCGGCGACGGTCAGAAGTTGTCCAGATGGGCCGGGTCGGGCTCGATGGTCGACCCGACGGGATGCCAGGCCCGATCCCGGGATTCGGCCGCCCGGACGTCGTCCTCGGGGAACACGGCCGGGAGTACGAAGCCGTCGGTGACCCGGCGGAGCCGGTACCCGACCGAGGCATCGGACCCGAGCACGACCTCGTGGATGGCGAACCCGTCCACCCATCGGTTCCCGAACTGGGAGCGGACCTCGATCCGGCCGTCGGCCGCGAGAGGGGTCGGGGCGATGGAGCCTCCGATCGGTCGGGCGCGCTCGTCGAGTTCCCGCTGGCGGGTCGCAAGGCCCTCCGCGATCTGGCGGAGCGCCGCCGTGAGTTCGGCCCGTTCGGCCCGCTCGGCATCGAGCGCCTCGGTGAGGCGGTGCACCGAATCGAGTGCGAGCACCAGATCGTGGCGCTCCCCCGTCTCCCGTGCCTCGAGCTGTCGCCGGAGTTC